>RFIO01000058.1 GCA_003695205.1 Deltaproteobacteria bacterium | reverse complement strand
GTCTGAATCTGTTCAAGGATATCGCGGCCACCGGCCTGGCGACCCTGGAACTGGCTGAAATTGAAATCCCGGGCATCAGGCGGAACGATGCGGTCGATGATATGTTCGAGCAGCTGGTCGCGCTGCCAGGTTTCCTCCCCGTACAGGCAGACCAGGGACGGGCAGGAACCTGAGGTCACTTTTTTTCTCAGCTCGGCAGGTTTCACCCGCCCTCCTAGAAATCGTCCAGCAGGCGTTCGTACAGGTCGTCGGCCAGATCTTCAGCCAGAACCTCGGCAGCCGCGCGTTCGCGGTCTTCCTGAAGGGCAAGGTTGTCGCTGGCGGCATACTCCTCGCGTCGACCCAACTCCCCCTGCCACAGGCGGCGGCCGCTGTCGGCAACCTCCAGGCGCGCTGACAGTTTCATGCGCGTCCGGTATTCCGACACATCGTCATTTTTGTCGTAGGAAACAGGTTTGCTCTGGTAGAAGCTGACTTCCCCGGTCAGCACCGCCTCGGCCTGCTCACGCGATTCGACAACCTGCAGGGTGCGGCTGCGCTGAAAGCGTCGCTCGACAGCGTTGCTGACCAGGGTATCGAGAAAGGGTTCGGCCGTTCGGTTCCGAAAGGTCTCGATATAGACACGCTTCACGCCACCGGGCAGGGTGCTGCCGTAGCCGGCCACGTGATACCCACAGCCTGCCATAAGCAGGGCCAGGAAAAAGCCGGCAATGAACCCGGGCCGTAGCCTGAACATCAGTTGGCCACCACGTTGACCAGCTTGCCGGGAACGACAATGACCTTGCGCACGGTCTTCCCTTCGACAAACCTGGCCACGTTCGGTTCGGCCAGGGCACGTTTTTCGATCTCGGCATGGTCGGCTCCGGCCGGGACGGTCAGTTTGCCGCGCACCTTGCCGTTGACCTGAACGACGATGAGAATCTCGTCTGCGACCAGAGCGTCCTCGTCCCACTGCGGCCAGCCTGTCTCTTCCAGGCTCTGCTCGTGCCCGAGACAGGACCAGAGCTCGGCGGAGATATGGGGAACGAAGGGGCTGAGCAGACGCACCACGCTCTCAAGGGCTTCACGCAACACCTCGGGGTGCTCTTTGCGCCCCTCAAAGGCATAAATGGCATTGACCAGTTCCATGACCGCGGCGATGGCGGTATTGAAGTGGAAGCGGCCATCGATGTCCTCGGTCACCTTTTTGATGGTTTCGTGAGTCTTGCGCCGCAAATCACGGGCGGCTCCCTCCACCGCCCCCCCGGTCACCGGGCCGGCGGTACGAATCAACTCGATATTGTCGGACACCGCCCGCCAGACGCGGTTGAGGAAGCGGTAGCAGCCTTCAACCCCCTGTTCATTCCACTCCAGGTCCTTTTCAGGCGGAGCGGCAAACAGGGAGAAGAGCCGGGCGGTATCGGCACCGTAGGTTGCGATCAGGTGGTCCGGGTCGACCACGTTCTTTTTCGACTTGCTCATCTTCTCGGTACGGCCGGTTGTGACAGGCGCGCCGCATTTCCCGCAGGTGCCGTTATCGACCTCCTCGGGGTAGAGCCAGCCGTGTTCGGGACAGGCGACGGTCTCCATGCAGACCATCCCCTGGGTGAGCAGGTTGGTAAAGGGTTCACTCAGGTTCGCCGGCACAAATCCGAGATCGCGCATCACCTTGGTATAGAACCGGGCGTAAAGCAGGTGCATGACCGCGTGCTCGATACCGCCGATGTACTGGTCGACCGGCAGCCAGTAGCCAACCTCTTCCGGATCAACGGGCGCCTGATCGTTTTTTGGTGAGGCGAAACGGGCAAAGTACCAGGAGCTTTCGACAAAGGTATCGAATGTATCGGTTTCGCGCCGGGCCGGAGCGCCGCATTTGGGGCAGTCGACATTGACGAAACTTTCGATCCTGGCCAGAGGGCTGCCTCCTTCGCCAGTAAACTCGACATCGGTGGGCAGCACGACGGGCAACTGCTCCTCGGGTACCGGAACGATACCGCAGCAGTCGCAATAGATCACCGGGATCGGCGTACCCCAGTAGCGTTGACGCGAAACGCCCCAGTCACGCAGCCGATAGTTGACCGTGGCGGTACCGATGCCCTGCTCCTTGAGCCATTCGGCAATCTTCTCCTTGGCCTTCTCATTATCCAGGCCATCAAAGGGCCCGGAGTTGACCAGGGTGCCGGAACCGGTCCATGCCTCTTCCATGGTTGTCGGATCGAGGGGCTCCCCCTCGGGCTGGATGACGACCGTCAGGGGCAGATCATACTTGCGGGCGAATTCAAAATCGCGCTGGTCGTGGGATGGTACCGCCATGACCGCACCGGTGCCATAATCCATCAGCACGAAATTGGCCAGAAAAACGGGGATGCGCCTGCCGGTGGCGGGGTTGATACAGTGGCTGCCGGTAAAGACCCCTTCCTTTTCATAGTCATCGGCGGTGCGGGCGATCTTGTCCATCTTGCGCACCTTGCGCACGAACGCCTCGACCTCCTCGCGCCGGTCATCGGTCGTAAGTGCCATGGCCATCGGATGCTCGGGGGCCAGCGACATGAAGGTGGCACCAAAAAGGGTGTCCTGCCGGGTGGTGAAGACGCGGATACTGGCATCGCCGTTCTCGATCGGGAAATCGATTTCGCAGCCGACGCTGCGGCCGATCCAGTTGCGCTGCATGGTCAGCACGGGGTCGGGCCAGCCGCCGAGATTGGCCATCTCGTCCAGAAGTTCCTGAGCGTACCCGGTGATCTTGAAGAACCACTGCTCGAGTTCCTTCTCCTCCACCTCGTTGCCGCAGCGCCAGCAGCAGCTGTCCTCGACCTGCTCGTTGGCAAGCACGGTCTGGCAATCCGGGCACCAGTTGACGCTCGAACTCTTCTTGTAGGCCAGTCCCTTTTCCAGCATGCGCAGGAAAATCAGCTGCTCCCAGCGATAGTACTCCGGATCACAGGTGGCGAATTCCCGGTCCCAGTCGTAGGAAAGGCCCATGCGCTTGAGCTGCTTGCGCATATTGTCGATATTTTCGCGTGTCCAGATATTGGGATGAATGTCATGCTGGATGGCGGCGTTTTCCGCCGGCATGCCAAAGGCGTCCCAACCCATCGGATGCAGGACATTGAAACCCTGCAGGGTCTTGAAGCGTGCGACCACGTCACCGATGGAGTAGTTGCGCACATGCCCCATGTGGATCCGGCCGGAGGGATAGGGGAACATCTCCAGCAGGTAGTACTTGGGTTTGCCGGGTTCGGCCTTGACCCTGAAAACCTGTTTCTCCTGCCAGATTTTCTGCCATTTCTCCTCGATGGCGCCGGGGTTGTAGCGTTCCAGCATTGAAGCCTCCTGTCAATCCGACCGCCCGGGGCCGGCTCTATCGCGTAGTGATGAAACAGGAAAACCGGCTGACGCCGGCTTTCCTGTCACAACTGTTCACGACGATCTGCGCCTGACGCACCGACTGCGGCACGACAGCGCCCGACCGTTATTTTTCCCGGTAGGTGATACGGCCCCGGGTCAGGTCGTAGGGGGAAAGCTCCACCGTCACCCGGTCCCCCGGGAGAATTCGGATGTAATACTTGCGCATCTTGCCGGAGATGTGGGCAAGCACGATGTGCCCGTTGTCCAGCTTGACGCGAAACATGGCATTGGGGAGCGGCTCGACAACTTCCCCTTCGACTTCGATTGCTTCTTCCTTGGCCAAAACGTCCTCCTTGCAAAGCCGCTTCACGAGCGGCGGGTGCGGCTATTTAACTTGACGGATACCGGTCTTGTCAAGCTTGGCCGGTTCAGCTCAGAGCCCGAGCAGCCGGGTGGCCGCCTCAATGATCTTTGTGGTCTGGATCGGCTTGGTGATGTACTCGTTGGCACCAAGGGCCAGAGCGCGCTCCCTGTCCTCGTTGGCCCCCTCGGTGGTAATGATGACGATGGGCACCTCCTTGTAGGAGGGATCGTTGCGCACCAGGGAGACAAGCTTGAGTCCATCCATGATCGGCATGTTGATGTCGGTCAGGATCAGGTCGAACTTCTCGGTCGAAAGTTTCTTCAGGCCGTCGACGCCGTCATTGGCCTCGACAATCTGCAGGCCGCGCAACCGTTTCAGGGCAAAAACGATCAGCTGGCGCATGGTCGGAGAATCTTCGACGATGAGAACTTTGTAGGTCGTCATGGTCCCCTCCCCTACTTGGTCATCAGGTCTATGAAGCCCTGAATGGTCGAAAGCTTGCGTTCGGATTCGGAGTAGAGCTTCGACGAAAAGATAGCCGTGGCGGCGTGCCCGGCCAGCAGGGTAAACAATTCGTAATCGACCTCGGCGAACTTGCTTTTCTGCTCGAGAAGCGAGTAGATAACGATCACTCCGATGACATGTTCCTTGATCTTGAGCGGGATACAGACCATCGGGTTGGTGAAATCCTTCTGGTAGCCCTCGAGGTCATCTACGAAATAGTTCTCGCCGGTCTGCGCCATGGTGCCGATGATCCCGTCGCCGAGCGTGATCTCAGGCAGCTCATCGACTTCAAGCCCTTCGGCGGCAAATCCCTTGAGATACTTGTTCTTTTCATCTAGCAACATGATAGCGAACTGCTCACCGCCGATCAGGTTGATGATGATTTCGAGAATAATCTGCAGTACCTCGTTGAAATCGAGGGTCGAATGCAGCTGGTAGCTGGCGATGTAGAGGTTGGCCAGCATGTTGTTCTCGTTTTCGATATCGACGTAGCGATTGGCGAAATCGAGATTTTCGGCCTCGACCTCCTTGATCCGGTCGAGAATTTCGGATTTTTCCTGTTCCAGTTCGTCAATACGCCTCTGCAGGCGCACGATCTCCTCGTTGTCGGATCCGGCAGGCGTGCTCTTTTTCTGGGCTTCCTGCAGCCTGAGTACCTGGAAACGCAGCCGCTCGTTCTCCTTGAGCAGTTCCTGGGTAAACTCAGCGCCTTTCTTGAAGACCTGGAGAAACTCCTCGGCCCGGCTGCTGGCTCTGCGATGTTCCTCGTCGTTGACTGCCATCATCATCTCCTGGCACAGGGGAAATTAAATCGGCTCATATTAGCAGGCAAAAAGAGAAATTACCACCCATTCAACACGGCGGCCGGCTTTCAGCAGCCGCAGGTCCGCAGGATTTCCCGGCAGATATCGTCAACAGGTGCAACGGTGGCAACGCAGCCGGTGGCAATCGCCTCTTTCGGCATGCCAAAAACCACACTGGTCTGCTCTGACTCGGCAATGACCGTTCCACCGCGTTTGCTGATCAGCCTCGTCCCCCGCGCGCCATCATTGCCCATGCCGGTCAGCACGACCCCAAGAACCGATGACCCCAGCAACTCGCTGGCGGATCGGAACAGGTAATCGACCGAAGGCGTGTAGCGCTGGTCGGGCGTCGGCTCAACGACCTGGGCGACCAGGTCATCGCCGATCCGGCGTAGGCCGAGATTCCGGCCGCCCGGCGCGACCAGCACCCGGTCGGGCAGGAACAGATCGCCGTTTTCCGCCTCCTTGACATCAAGGGCGGTGAACTTGTTGAGCCGCTCGGCAAAGGCCCGGGTAAAGCCGGGCGGCATGTGCTGTGCCACGGCGAAGCGCAACCCCGGGCGATGCTGGATAGCGGAGAAGATGGTCTGCAGGGCCGGCGGTCCCCCGGTGGAGGAACCGATCACCACCAGTTCGTGTTTCAAGGCCCTTCCCCCGGCCCTGGCGGGGCGCATCACAAGCCCGCTTGCTGATCCGGGGGTTGCTGGCGCGGCCGGTTTGCGCAGCACCTTGGTCATGTCAGTGCCGGCCGCTTCACAGACCTTGCGGATCAGGTCTTCTCGTATATTGAACAGTTCGGGAGAAATCTGGGCGCTCGGCTTGGCAACGAAATCGACCGCCCCAAACTCCAGTGCCTTGAAGACGTTTTCGTCATCAGCGCGGGAAGAGACCACGATGACCGGGGTCGGCCGGTTCTGCATCAGAATTCGCAGAAACGAAAAACCGTCCATGCGCGGCATTTCCAGATCGAGGGTAATCAGATCGGGTTTCAGATCGAAGGCCTTGCGCAGGCCTTCTTCGCCATTGATGGCGTAGCCGACAACTTCCACCCCGTCGACTTCTTCAAGGAAACGAATAATGGTGCGCCGGTTGTAGGCGGAATCATCAACAACCAGGACCCTGACCTTCCCTTTTTTCATGCCCGGTCCCCTCCTGCTGTCTCCTGCGGTTTCTGATAGACCATGTCGTGCTGCAGGTGTTTCAGGTCAAACAGGGTGGTGATGTTCATCAAAGATTCCGAATGGCCCAGCAGCAGGTAGCCGCCGGGGGCCAGGCGCTGGAAAAATGTCTCGATGACACGCTTTTTGGCGGGCTGATCGAAATAGATGATCACGTTGCGGCAGAAGATGACGTCCATGCGTCCGAGCAGGGCTACCCGTGGCGTATCAAACAGGTTCAGATGGCTGATGGTGACCAGGCGCCGGACACCATCATCTATCAGCCACTTGCCATCCTGCGGCCTGAAATAGGTCCGCCGGTAGCGTTCATCCGTCGAGCGGAAGGAACTTTCGGGATAGAGCCCCTTGCGAGCCAGCTGCAACACTCGCTGGCTTATGTCAGTGCCGACGATATCGATCTGCCAGTCTCGCACTGCCGGGTTCTCCAGCAGCAGCATGGCAATGGTATAGGGTTCCTCGCCGGTGGAGCAGCCGGCGCTCCAGATGCGCAGGCGCTTGTCCTGTCCGGCCGCAAGTTTGCGCTCACACAGTTCCGGAATGATTTCCTCGTTGAAACTGCGCAGCTGAAATTCTTCCCGGAAGAAGTAGGTCTCGTTGGTCGTCAGCAGGTTGATCAGTTCGGTGAGTTCCTGATCGCGGGCGTTGTTGTAGCGAAGATAGTAGTAATAGTCCTTGTAGGAATTGAGTTTCAGCTCCTGCAGACGCCGGCCAAGCCGCTTTTCCAGAATGTACTTGGAATCCTCGGAGAAATGGAGACCGCAGTACTGATAGATGAAATCCCTGAGCAGCCGGAACTCCTCGGGCCCCATCGGTATTTCGGGAGCGAAGATCAGCATGAATCAGGACTCCCGCAACTCCATCAGGGCTTGAGCGAGCAGTTTCAGTTCCTTCTGAACCAGATCCTCCTCTTCGACAAGCAGCCGTTCCTCCAGCAGCGTCAGGCCATTCTCGGCTCCGACCTCAACCAGGGTCCGCGCTGTTGCAAGCCGGACTTCCCAGTGCTTGTGATTCAGCAGCTCGCGCCCGCGAATTTCGACCCAGTCCCGGTCACCGATCCAACCGAGCTGCTTGAGAGCGGCAATGACGACATCCCGGTCCTCATGGTCCAGGGCGTTCCGGAGACAGTCATTTGCGTCGGGCACGCCGGCCGCAACAAGGCTCTCGAGACAGGCGATGACCACCAGGCCGACCGGGTCACCAAGCTGTTCACGAACAAGCCCGCAGGCCTCTTCGCTTCCAAGTTGTCCGAGAGCCCGAACAGCGGTGGAGCGGACCCAGATATCCTCGTCCTGCAGGGCGAGACTGAGGGCCTCGCTGGCCTCTGCACGGCCACTGGCTCCGATACTTTCCACAGCCATGCGTCTGACATCGGCGCTCTCGTCGGTCAGGGCGAAGAGAAGCTGCTGCCAGAGGGCATCATCATCACGACCACGACAGGCCTCGATGGCGGCTGCGCGCACCTCCCGGGATTCATCCTTGAGCGCCATGGAGATCATGTCGGAAATGTCCCGGTCACGAACCCCGGAGAGAACCCGCACGCCTTCGGTACGGAGCCTCTCATCCTCGCGTCCGAGCAGTTCGCCGGCCGCGGCAATGACCTGGTCGGGGAAAGCGGCCGCCAGCGATGCCAGGGCAGAGACCACGGTCGGGGCAACCTCCGGATCGCAGTCAACGAGAACATTGACCAGTCTGGCCGGTGTCTCAGGATCGCCGACCTTGCCGAGAGCATGGGCCGCGGCCTGCTGCAATTCTGGAGAGGACGCCTGCAAAGCTTCAAGAACCCTGGGCAGACAGTCCCGGCATCCGGCTTCACCAAGGGCGTAAACCAGGTAGGCTCGACCGGAATCATCGAGGTTGGGCCAAAGCTCCAGCAGGCTGCTGCCGCACCTCGAGGCGATGTTTATCAGGCTGAACAGCACCAGGCGTTGAAGATGTTCCTGTCCTGCCAGAGGCAGAAGTATCGGAACAACACCGGCGTCCCCGGCCCAGGCGATCAGTTGCAGGGCCGCGCGTGTCACCTGCTGGTGGCGGCTGCCAACCAGCTCCCCCAGAACCGGGCCGACGCGGTCGGCAGCCGAGGAAATCGCCTGTTCGACCAGCCCGGGTTCCTTTTCGGCGAGCCGCCCCAGGGCGACCGCGGCCGCTTCGCGCACATTGCGCATTTCGTCACAGAGCCCCTCGACCAGGACGGGAACGGCCTGCCCGTTGCCGACGTGGCCAAGGCAGTCGAACAGCGCCTTGCGCAGAAGTTTCTCTTCGCGGTAGGCCAGCAGATCGGCCACGGGAATTTCATTGCCGATCTGCGCAAGCGCCTCGAGGATGGTAAAACGGGTCATCAGGTCAGCCGTGCGCATGGCGGCAACAAGATGGGGCACCGCTTCGACAACCTGCAGCCGGCCGAGATTTTCGGCAGCCGCGGCCCGAACATTGGTGTCATCATCGGCCAGGGCTGCGATCAGGGCCCCTCCCACCGACGGATCACCGATGGCGCCGAGGATGTCGATAACGAATTTGCGCACATCGTGGTCCGGGCAGGCCAGCTCTTCCAACAGCCGGGGCACGGCAAGCCGGCCCAGTCGAACCAGGATATCGACGGCCGTGTTGCGCAGACCGGCATTATCCTCGGCGTGCAGCAGCTCGATGATTTCCCCGGACAGCTCAGCCGCCACGGGCAAAGCGAGAAAGACCTCGGCGGCTTCCTTGCGCACCCGCCAGGAGGCATCGCCCATGGCACGGTACAACAGCCCAAGGTGGCCATCAATGCCTTCCTGATTCAGCTGCCGCAAGCCCTGAAGACGTTCCTCTTCGTTTTCGGATTGCAGCAGGATCTCGGTGTCCGTATGGCTCATGACGATTTCCAGTGGCTATGGGCGATTGAGGCGGCCGTCGACCAGGTCCTGCAGCACCTCGACAACCAGTCTGCCG
>RFIO01000417.1 GCA_003695205.1 Deltaproteobacteria bacterium | reverse complement strand
CCTCGACCAGGCCGACGCCAGAGGCTGGCGCACCGTCGCCATCGGCATCACCAACCAGCGGGAAACCACCCTGCTTTGGGACCGGCAGACCGGCCGGGCGGTTGCCAACGCCATCGTCTGGCAGGACCGGCGCACCGCCGACCTGTGCGCCCGGCTGAAGGAGGAGGGACACGAAGACGAGGTCAGCGACGCCACCGGGCTGTTGCTCGACCCCTATTTTTCCGCCACCAAGCTGCATTGGCTGCTGGAACAGGTACCGCAGGCGCGCCAGAGGGCCGAAAAGGGCGAACTTGCCTTCGGTACCGTCGACAGCTGGCTGCTCTGGCGCCTGACCGGAGGCAGGATGCACACTACCGACATCACCAATGCCTCTCGCACCCTGCTGTACAACATCCACCGGCAGGAGTGGGACGAACAGCTGCTTCAGCTTTTTGCCGTTCCGGCAGCCGTCCTGCCGAAGGTAAAGGATTGCACCGCCGACTTCGGCGAAACAGATGCCGGTATTTTCGGTCGCAAGCTGCCCATCCTCGGCATCGCCGGCGACCAGCAGGCCGCAGCCATCGGCCAGGCCTGCTTCGAGGAGGGGATGTGCAAAAGCACCTACGGCACAGGCTGCTTCCTGATCATGAACACCGGAGACAAGGCGGTCAAATCGCGCAATCGGCTGCTGACTACGGTCGGCTACCGCATCGATGGCGCGACCAGCTACGCCGTCGAGGGCTCGATCTTTATCGCCGGGGCCGCCGTCCAGTGGATTCGCGACGGGCTGAAACTGGTGACCAATGCAGAAGAGACCGAGCAGCTGGCCGCCGGGCTCAACAGCAACAATGGCGTCTACCTTGTACCGGCCTTCACCGGTCTGGGCGCGCCACACTGGGACCCTCACGCCCGCGGCGCCCTGTTCGGTTTGACGCGCGATACCGGCGTCGCCGAGATCGCGCGCGCCACCCTCGAATCGATCGCCTACCAGACCGCCGACCTGTTGCGGGCCATTCGGGCCGACGGCGCCGAACCGCAGGGGCTGCGCATCGACGGCGGCATGGTCGCCAACAACTGGTTCTGCCAATTTCTCGCCGACATCCTCGACCTGCCGGTTGACCGACCGAAGGTGACCGAGACGACCGCGCTCGGAGCTGCCAGCCTCGCCGGCCTGCAGGCCGGCCTCACCTCGTCGCTGGACGAGATCGCCGTGACCTGGCAGCGACAGGCCAGCTTCACCCCGGAGATGAGTGCTCCAACCCGGCGGCAGCTGCTGTCCGGCTGGGACCGGGCGGTGGCCCGTGTCCTCACCCATGGTGACTGAGCGATTGACAGCCTGTGCCAATTGGGGTAAACAGGGAGCCCGATGCCACCCTAGCTCAGCTGGTAGAGCAACTGATTCGTAATCAGTAGGTCGAGGGTTCGAGTCCCTTGGGTGG
>RFIO01000057.1 GCA_003695205.1 Deltaproteobacteria bacterium | reverse complement strand
TCCGGAGGGTTTCCGCGCGCTCCACAGTCCGGTTGACCAGGACAATCTCCCCTGCTCCAGCCTCGGCCAGGGCATACAGGGCCGCACGGCAGGCCCCGCCGGCGCCGAGAAAAACCGCACGGCAACCGCCAGGATCGAAGTCCAGATCTTCCCGCAGGGACTGGACAAAACCAGCACCGTCGGTATTGTAGCCGACCAGCCGGCCCTTGCGGTTGACGATGGTATTGACCGCGCCGATTCGGCTCGCATCGGCGGTCACCTCATCCAGAAGAGGCAGGACCGCCTCCTTGTGCGGGATGGTGACGTTGACTCCGGCCAGCCCCAGAGCGCGGATAGCCGCAACCGCCCCTGGAAGGCTCTCGGGTGCGACATGAAAGGGGACGTAGACGGCATCGATGCCGGCCCGGCGGATCGCCTCGTTCTGCATGAGCGGCGAGAGTGAATGAGCAACCGGGTCGCCGAAAATGCCTACCACCCGTGTTCGCCCGGTGAGAACGGCCGCGGACTGTATTTCGGTCACGACTGGCCTCCTTCTGACCGGCAACCGTTATCTTCCGCCCGGCCACAATCAAGGTATTCCCGGTATTCAATGACCCGCGCGTTGGCAAGAACCTCACGGCCCAGCTCGATGTCCCTGCGAATCTGGGCGACCAGTTCCTCCCCTGAAGCAAACACCATCTCCTCGCGCAGCCTCTCAATGAAATAGACCCGCAGCGTCTCATCGTAGAGATCCCCTGCATAATCAAGCAGGTGGACCTCCAGGGAAATCCGCTCAAGGCCGAATGTCGGATTGAAACCGATATTCATCACCCCGTCAAACATGCGGCCGTCATGCTTGACCTTGACCGCGTAGACACCCGGACGTGGAAGAATCTCTTTTTCGGTCAGAAGGTTGGCCGTCGGGAATCCCAGCTTCTCCCCCCGGTTGGCTCCGTGAATCACTCGCCCCTCAAGGGTGAAATGGCGTCCGAGCAGTTCCACCACGCCCCGCACGTCCCCCGCCCCGAGGCGACGGCGCACCAGGGTTGAACTGAAAATCTGGTCACCGAAACGGATGGGCGGAAGCTGTTCAACCTCAAAACCGTACCTGGAACCGGCTTCGGCAAGAAATGCGGCATTACCCCGGCGAGCTCGACCGAAAGCATAGTCGTGACCGATGATCAGCTTCGTCACATTGAGCCCCCTGACCAGAACAGCCGCGACAAAATCTTCCGGCTCCATCGAAGCCATATGGTGATCGAAGGGAAGTTCCACCAGCAGGTCTATGCAGGAGGCGCCTATCAGGCGGGCCTTCTCCTCACGGGTATTGAGCAGGCGCGGGGCCTGCTCCGGCGCAAGCACCTTGAGGGGGTGAGGATGGAAGGTCAGAACGGCGGAAGCTGCCTGCAGCCGACGCGCCTCACTGACGACACGGCGGAAAATCTCCCGGTGCCCGAGATGGACGCCATCGAAGTTACCGATGGTGACGACAGTCGGTTCCGGATGTTGCAACGGCAGTTGACGGACGATTTCCATAGACGTCATTCGGCAGGGACGAAATCAATGCGCCGGGCCTCCAGGTCGACCCGGTCAACCCGAACCTTCAGCCGGTCTCCGATCTGAAAGACCGTGTGACGATTATAGCCGACAAGGCGCTGCAAATCCTCATCAAAATAGTAGACGTCATCTTCGATACGGCTGACGTGAACCAGCCCCTCGACAAAGACCCGTTCCAGTTCGACAAACAGGCCGAAGGGCCGCACGCTGCTGACCACCCCTTCGAAATCCTCCCCGACATGACGCGCCATGTACTGGCACTTTTTCAGATGCACAAGATCCCGTTCGGCTTCCATGGCGCGCCGTTCACAGGCACTGGCCTGCTGGCAGACACCTTCGAGATCACGCGTTTCCCCTTTCGGTTCGAGACCGAGCAGCCGCCTCAGGGCTCGGTGCACCAACAGGTCGGGATAGCGCCGGATGGGCGAGGTGAAATGGCAGTAGTGTTCCATGGCCAGGCCGAAATGGCCGAGGTTGTCGGCACTGTAGCGTGCCTGCTTCATGGCGCGCAGCAGGCTCTGGTTGACCAGTCGCCCCAGGGCCGGGTCGGCATCGACCTGCTCGAGCAGCGGCGCGAAGTCACCCGGCCGGACTCCGTCCCGGGAAAGGTTGAAGCCGAGGCCGAAATGGGCCAGGTAATGCTGCAGCTGCAGCAGTTTATCCTCGCCCGGCGGCTCGTGGATTCGCCACGGAAAGGTTTGTCCCTTCGCCTCCAGGAACCGGGCCACCGCCTGGTTGGCCGCCAGCATGAATTCCTCGATGATGCGATGGGAAAAAAGACGCTCCGACTTCAGGATCGCCTCGGGGCGACCGCGCAGATCGAGCACGATATCGGCCTCGGGCAGGTCGAGATCGAGGCTGCCGGCTGAGCGGCGCCGCTGCAGCAGAAGGGACGCCAGCTCGGCCATCGCCCGCAGTTGTTCTGCCGCCGGCAGCTCCAGCGGATCCCCGTCAAGATGCGCCTGGACCCGGCTGTAGGTCAGGCGGGCGTGACTGCGCATCATCGCCGCGTAGAAATCAGAGCCTGTTTCGGCACCGTTTTTGTCGAAGATCAGCTCGGCGACGAGAACCAGACGGTCCTCGTCCGGATTGAGGCTGCAGATGCCATTGCTCAACCTTTCCGGCAGCATCGGGATACAGGCCCCGGGAAAATAGACGCTGGTGCCGCGCTCACGCGCTTCCCGGTCTAGCGCACTCCCCTCCCTGACATAGTGACCGACATCGGCGATGGCAACGCGCAAAAGGTAGCCCTCGGCGGTCTGCTCAACCTGCACGGCATCGTCGAAATCCCTGGCCGTGGCACCATCAATGGTGACAAAAGGCCGGTCACGCAAATCCCGCCGACCTGCCAACTCGGCCTCGGCAACCCGATCGGAAACGTTTCCGGCTTCATCAAGGACTTCCGCGGCAAACCGGTGTGGCAATCCGAAACGAATGGCCGTCGACAGCACCTCGACCTGCGGGTCGTCGGCATCGCCGAGCACCTCGGCCACAACGCCCGTGGCCGACCGGCCCCGCTCGGGATAGCCGGTCAGCTCGACCACGACCACCTGCCCCGCCTGTGCCTGCCTGCTAGCCCCCCGCGGGATCTCGACCGGCGCCAGGTTGTCGCTGCCCACCGGCACAACCAGGTGCGAGCGCCGGCCGGGATGGAAAATACCGACCACCCGTGTCCGGGCGCGCTCAAGCACCCGCTCAAGGCGTCCTTCCCAGCGGCCCCGGCTGTCCTTCCAGGCAATGACCGCTACCCGGTCGCCATCCATGACGCCATCCAGTTCGCGCGCCGGCAGAAAGACATCCGCCCCCTCTTCCCCCTCGACCCGCACGAAACCGTAACCGTCGGCATGGCGCTGCAGGGTTCCGACCTTCTTTTTGCGCGCCGCCAGGCGGTACCGGTCCCCCTTGTGACGCTCCAGAAGTCCCCGGTCAGCCATGTCGGCCAGCAGAGCCAGCAGTTTGCGACGCTCGTGCCGCCGGCCACCAAGGGCCTGGAGGATGCTGCCCGCTGAGTGCAGACCGGGGTTCGCTTCCAGCCAGGCAAGAACCGCCCCGATGTGGACCGGCGAACGTGTCTTTTGTCCCCTTCGATGTTTCATGCAAAGCAGTGTGGCAGGATTTTCCGTTGACCCCAAGCAGAAAAAAGCCCCGGCCGCAGAATGCGGCCGGGGCGGGAAACAGTCAACCGGGCCGTTACTGCCAGACACTCCCTTTGGTCCAGCACATGCGGAAGAAACCTGGCCGCAGGGAGTTGATTGCGTAGGTTTTGTCGCCGTTGGTCACGTAAACGTTGCCACCGATGGTGCTGAGGTTGCCATGACCGTTGAATCGGATACAGGGATTGCCGTTGCAGGGCGGGTACCCCGGGCTGCTGAAGGTGACCGAGGCGCTGCCGACCGGATTGATATCACTGCTGCCCGTGCAGGCTGACTTGGTGGCCGGACCGGAGTTGAAGGTAAATCCAGTTGGCAGCCTGCCGTTGAACAGCACCTGGTAAGTGTCACCGGCATCAGGATAATTGTTGCCGTCTGTCGCATCGGAACTGCCATCACCATCATCATCCTGCCACAAAACTGCCTGGTAGCTTCCTGCTGCGGCATTGAAGACCACGAAGACATTCTGCTGAATGAATCGCTGACCGCCTGAGGCTGTCCGTGCCTCGTAATCCCCCCTTTTGACAGCTTCGGTCTGGGCCGTACGCAGATCTTCAAGAACCTCGTTGGCGGCGTTACGAAGGTTCCAGTTGCTGAACTGGTCCTTCATGGCCGCGCCACCGACAGTCACCAGCAGCGCCAGCATGCCCAGGACCACCAGCAGTTCCATGAGAGTAAATCCGGGTGACAGCTTTTTGATCACCGCAGCCTCCAGGAGAAGATTTTGACCTTGATG
>RFIO01000056.1 GCA_003695205.1 Deltaproteobacteria bacterium | reverse complement strand
GGAGCTGTCAACTCCAGCTTCGGACCCTGCAGGTCAATCCGGAAACGGATCTCCCGCCGGGTTTCGTTCCCGGCCGTATCCGTGGCGATCACGACCAGCAGGTGGTCACCCTCGGGCAGCTCGGGCAGACTGCCACCATTGGCAACTTCCAGCAGCCGGTCGTCCAGAACGACGGTGACACTGTCGGCACCGCCCCATTCAATGGTCGGAGAGTGGCTGTAAGCATGGCCATCGACCGGCGAGGCCACCACCAGGTCGGGGCCTTCGCGGTCAAGCAGAAACACGACCTTCTGGCTTGCTTCGCCGCCCCAGGCGGTGCGAAGCCGCACCTCGATCTCGTGCCTGCCGTCGGTCAGGGCGCGCAGGGCCTCCGGGGGGTCATCGACAGGCGCACCATCGACAAGGACCTGCACCTCCCCCTTGCCGGCAGTGAAGGCCAGGGTGGGCACAGCCGACAGGATTGCATCGTTTTTCGGGGAAAGAATGGCGACCTGCGGCATCTCATCGACGCGAATCACGGCCAGCCCGGTACGGCTTTCGTTGCCGAAGACATCGCGGGCGACAACCTGAAAGGCATTTTCGCCGGGCACCAGCTCGGCGATGGCAAGAGACCAGTTCCCCTGCCGGTCGGCATCGGTCCGCGCGACTTCGGTGCCGTCCGAACCCAGCAGGCGGACCAGGGCACCCGGTTCCGATACCCCGGCGATCTGGGCGTCCGTTCCGGTCACCGGCAGCGGGTTATCGGGCAGGTCGATTGCTGGCGGCGTGGCGTCGACCTCAAAGTCGAACGTGTGCGCCGAACGGCCGGCCGGCCCCGTCAGTTCGAACAGCAGCTCGTGGCGGCCATCCGCCAGAGGTCCGAGCCGGTCACCGGGACCGGCCTTGAGCGGTTGGCCGTCCAGCAGGATTCGGGCCCGGGCATTGCGCAGGTGAAACTGCAGCAGCGGCGTCGGTCCGGTCCGCCCGTCCGGGCGTGGGCTGAGCAATTCCAGAACAGGTTCGGCCGGCTCCTTCGCGCTGCCCATCGGGGCGGATTCAACGTCGTTCTGTTCGCCCCCGGCAACAGCCTGCGCAGACATGACAACCGGAGCCGGCGTCTGTGCGCCAGTTCCTGCCGGCTCAGGCCCAATTTTCTCCTGCCGGTCGGGCCAGAGTGGTTTCCCAGCCTGAAGCGCCTTTTCTGTCGGCCGGGAGCCAGCGCCTGTCCCGACCTGCGCTTCGGTCACAGACGTAGCGGCCGGAAGACCGGCGGGGCGTTCGCCGACCCGGTAGAACCGCAGAACATCGAGCTGGTCCAGCAGGGAATCCTCTTTCAGCTGGGCCAGGGCGTTGCCGACGCTTACGAAAAGGGATGGCACCACCCCACGTCGGGCAACCAGTCGGCCACGGCCATCGCATTCCAGCGACTTGCGGATATAGCCGGCCAGGGGAATAAAGGCACCCCGCCCACGGCCTTCGAGATATTCGACACTGAAAACGGCGAAATCGATCTCACGGAAGCGGTTAAGCCAGAAGTGCAGATTATTCTCCGACTTGAAGGCCCGTACAGTCACCGGCTGGCCGAGTGTTTCGGACAGGAATCCGGCAAGAGCTTCGGCCTGGGATTCTGTCTTGAACAGACCGCAGATTCCCGGCACGAAACCGAGGACCAGGTCACGGGCGAAGACGGGGGATACGAGGGACAGCTGGAGGGGCAGGATGACAGAAAGGCATAAGACGAACCGGATCAGAAGCCGGTAACCTCTCCGTACCGAAGGCATGAACGGGGACCCCTCTCAAGCGGTTTGCACCTAGGTGCCGAATCGAGACGCACTACCTTACAACGCGGCCAAGGTCAGTTCAAGCCTCTGTCGCCCAAAAAGACATTCAGTTCTGCCTGCGAATGAAAATTTCTTTTGCCAGGTCGACGTCGACGGCGAATTCGGAGTATCCGACCTTGAAGACATAGCTCGGGAAGGTCCGGGTCAGTACGATCTCGTTGCCGGGCAGCACTCCCATGCTCATCAGTTTCTGCATCTTTTTCTCGTTGCCGGTCGACAGGTAGGCGATTTCTCCCTGTTCGCCGGCCTTGAGTTCGGTCAGTGCCACCACACCCGTCGCCCCTTCCCTGCGCGCCTGTTCGCAGCAGGTCCCGGGCGGAATCGGTTTGCCGTGCGGGCATGTGGTCGGATGATTCAGCAGGGTGCAAAGCTTGGTGTCGACGCCCCGATGCAGCAGATGTTCAAACTCACAGGCCCGGGCATCGCCGTCCGCTCCCTTCAGGTCGAGGACATCCATCATCAGTCGCTCTGCCAGGCGGTGCCTTCGCACGGTCATGCGCGCCTCATCTCTGCCCTCGGGACGCAGGTAGACGCGCTCGTTTTTGACCTCGACCCAGGCAAGGCGCTTCAGCTCGTCAAGCGCCTCGTCGCCTTCCTGAACGCCGAGACGTTCGAAATGGGCAGCATTATCCCCCTCCTCTTCGGTGGCGATCCAGAGAGATTCGAGGATTTCCTCGGCCTTTTCCGACACGTTCATTTCTTTTTCTCCTTGTCCTTGCGGCCGAACAGCCGCTCGAACAGCGGCGACGGCAGAGGGTTTTCATAGCCGCAATGCGGGCAATGCACCTTGCGGCAGCCGCCGCCGCAGCGACCGCAGCTGACCTCGGGGGTCTTCTCCGGGATTTCCCTGTGACAGAAACCGCAGATCATGCCAGCACCCCGACAGCGAGCAGAAGCCGGTTGAGGCTGAAGCCGACTCCGAATGCCAGCAGGGTGACGACTAGAAAAATACCGAGCGAAGCCTTCCAGCCCCTTTCCTTCTTCATGATCAGGAACTGGGCAACGCAGGGAACGAACAGGGTCAGGGTCACGGCCGCGACCGTCAGCTGCACCGGTGACAGCAGGCCACCCGTCTGCAGATCATAGAGGCCGGCGGCACCGAAATCTCGGCGAAAAAACCCGAAAATAAAGGCGGCGGCCGCCTCGGCCGGCAGACCGAGAAGCTCCATGACGGGCCGCAGGCCCCGCACCAGGGCATCGAGCGCTCCCGTCAGCTTACCGATCACCAGCAGCACCGAAGCGATGATGAACAGGGGGAAGATTTCGAGAAAGTACCACTGCATCCGGGTCAGGGTCTTGACGATGACGTTGCGCGGCTGGGGCAGGCGCAACGGCGGAATCTCCATGTAGAACATCGGCTTCTCGCCGGGCATCAGGCGCGCCGAGAGAAAACCGATGAAGAGGAACAGCCCCACCATGGTGCCGCCCCAGACCAGCAGCGCGCCGGGTACGGCGGAGAGCAGGCCGAGAATCACCCCGAGCTGGGCGCTGCAGGGGATGGCCAGAGCCAGCAACAGGGTGGCGATGAAACGCTCGCGCCGGGTCTCCAGGGTGCGCGTGACAATGGTCGCCATGGTATCGCAACCGAATCCCAGTACGATGGGAATCACCGCCCTGCCGTTGAGGCCGATCTGCTTGAAGACCCGGTCGACCAGCATCGCCAGCCGCGGGAAATATCCCGAATCCTCGATCAGCGAGAAGGCGACGAAAAAGGTACCGACGATCGGCAGCACAATGGCGACGGCGTAGCGCACCCCCAGGGTGAAGATACCGTATTCGCCGGCCAACAGTTCGAACAGCCAGTTCCATGGCAGCCAGTTGCGGCACATTTCGATGAACCAGGGGTTGATGTATTCCTCGAACAGGCCGGCCTCGAGAAAATCGACCACGGTGCCGGCACCGAAGTTGCCGACGAAATGATAGAGACCGAAATAGAGCACCAGCAGAAGGATGGGGATACCGGTCCAGGGATTCATGGTCAGGTCGGACAGCCGGCCGGACCAGTCAAAGGCTTTCTGGCCATCCTGCCGGATGACTCCCTCGAGCACTCCCTTGCAGACGCGCTTGCGCTCCAGGCTGATACGCAGGTGCAGGTCCACCCGACGGTCGAAGGCGATCTCGTTTATGGCCGCCTCGACGGCGGCGAACTGATCCCCCTCGCGGCCGCGTACCAGATCGGTCAGCTGCTCGTCGCGCTGCATGAGCAGCAGAGCGATGGCCCGCGCGTCGATACCGTAGTCCGCGGTCAGGCAGGAGGCAATTCTGGAAATATCCTTTTCCAGGTCGGCAGCGTAACTGAAAACCGCCCTTTCGTCCGGATCGAATCCGACGATGGCGGCACGGATTTCCTTCAGCCCGCGCCGACGACGCACGGCGGCACCGACCACGGGAATACCCAGTTTTTCTTCGAGCACATGCAAATCGAAACGCAGGCCGAGGCGCTCGGCCTCGTCCAGAATGTTGACCACCAGAACCACCGGCAGCCCCGCTTCAATCAGCTGCAGGGTCATGGGGAGCATGCGCTCGATGTTGCGGGCGTCGATAACGTGCAGGACCAGGTCGGGCGGCTCGCTGAGAAGCATATCGCGCGCCACCCGCTCCTCTTCGGTGATCGGCAGCAGGCTGTACATGCCCGGGGTGTCAAGCACCTCGTAGCGAACGCCGTGAATTTCGCAGCTGCCGCGAAAGACCTCGACACTGGTCCCGGGGTAATTGGAAACCGTCGTGTAGGCGCCGGTCAGGGCATTGAACAGAACACTCTTGCCAACGTTGGGATTGCCGACCAGATAAATGCGCTTCTGTGCCTGTTCGGTGGTTAATTCTTTTTCCGCCGCGCAACACTTCATGAATCTCTGTCCTTCACCGCATCCGGGAATCTATGGTTGAACCGCCTTGGCGGTTTTGAAAAACGTTTTCAATCGACCGACAAAAAAAAATCAGTCTTCACCACCACATGAGCTGCACACACCGTAGAGTTCGTGCCGGTGGCTGGTCATGGTGAAGCCGTAACGCCGGGCGATGCGCTGCTGCAGAGCCTCGATATCCTCATCCTCGAATTCACTGACCGCCCCACAGCGCACGCAGACCAGGTGGTCATGGTGCTCCTTGCCGGCGACCCATTCGTAGCGGACCTGTCCGTCGCCGAAATGCCGCTCCTCGGCCAGGCCGCATTCGGTAAACAGCTTGAGGGTGCGATGGACGGTAGCATACCCGATCCCCGGATGGTCCCGGCGAATCTTCAGGTAGAGGTCTTCGGTTGAAACATGGGAACCGTCTGAGCGGAAGGCATCGAAAATGATGTCCCGCTGCCGGGTCGACTTGAGCCCCTGCCCGGCCAGGTAGGCCAGAAATTTCTGCCTGTCGGGTTCCATGCGCGCCTCCAAAAGTGAAAACGGATATCAATTTAAAAATGCCGAGCGATCCTGTCAAGAAAAAATACTGCGCGAAGTTGTCGGGATCAAATGGAGGTTTCATCAGGCTTGACCGGACCGGCCGGAATCGCCTAAGGTTGGTCCGGTTTTTTCTGGCCCTTGCACCTGCCCATCACGCTGACTGGAGACAAAGAACATCATGGCTGTACATCTCGTCGATCATCCCCTGGTCCGGCACAAGATCGGACTGATGCGGGAAAAGGACATCTCCACCAAGAATTTCCGCGAACTCGCCTCCGAAGTGGCACGCCTGCTGACCTACGAGGCCACCAAGGATCTCGAGACCGAAGGACACACCATCGAGAGCTGGGCCGGACCGGTCAGGATCGAACAGATCAAGGGCAAGAAGATCACCGTCGTACCGATCCTGCGCGCCGGCCTCGGCATGATGAATGGCGTTCTCGACCTGATTCCGAGCGCCCGGGTAAGCGTCGTCGGTCTGTATCGCAACGAGGAGACCCTCGAACCGGTCACCTATTACCAGAAGTTCACCAGTCGCATGGAGGACCGCACCGCACTGGTCCTCGACCCGATGCTTGCCACTGGCGGCAGCGTGGTCGCCTGCATCGACATGCTCAAGGAGGCTGGCTGCAGCAGCATCAAGGGACTCTTCCTGGTCGCCGCCCCCGAGGGAATCCGCGCCCTGGAAGACAGCCATCCGGACGTCGACATCTACACCGCGGCCATTGATGAACGACTGAACGAAAACGGCTATATCCTGCCCGGCCTGGGGGATGCCGGCGACAAGATATTCGGTACCAAGTGATTACGTGCCGGGCTTCTGGCCCGGCATTTTCGTATTGAACTGCCACCATTGACTCAGGAAGGAAACGAGGCATGCAGAACGATCTGTCCGCAAGTGAGTACCGCTTCCGTCTCAAGGATTGCCTGCTCGGGGCCCAGATGCTCTTTGTCGCCTTCGGCGCTTTGGTGCTGGTGCCGCTGCTGACCGGCCTGGACGCCAACGTCGCGCTTTTTACCGCCGGCGCAGGCACCCTGCTGTTTCAGATCATCACCAAAGGCAAGGTCCCGGTTTTCCTGGCTTCCAGTTTCGCCTTCATCGCGCCGATCATCTACGGGGTCAAGCAGTGGGGCGTCCCCGGTACCCTGTGCGGTCTGGTGGCCGCGGGCCTGCTTTATGTTGTCTTCAGCCTGGCCATCAAGGTGTTCGGTTCTGACATCCTGCACCGAATCCTGCCGCCGGTGGTAACCGGCCCCGTGATCATGGTCATCGGCCTGGTCCTGGCGCCGGTGGCTGTGCACATGGCCTCGGGCCGTACCGGCGACGGCGCCGCCTGGCTCGTGCCCCAGGCAACCGCCTTTATCATCGCCGGCGTTGCCCTGGTAACCACGGTGCTGGTTTCGCTGCTCGGCCGCGGCATGTTCAAGCTGATTCCGATTTTGTGCGGCATCGGCGCCGGTTACGCCGCCTCGCTTATTCTGGATATGACTGGCATATCTGCTTCCATCCAGGCCGGCTTCGATCCAGGCGACCTGCAGAACTGGACCGCTCCGGCGCTGATTTCCTTCCAGAAAGTCCTCGACGCCCCCTGGCTGGCCATTCCCAACTTCACCCTGCCCGAGTGGAACCTGGAAGCGGTGCTGTTCATCGTGCCGGTCGCCATCGCCCCGGCCATCGAGCACTTCGGTGACGTGCTCGCCATCGGCGGCATCACCGGCCGGGACTACGTCGATGACCCCGGCATCCACCGCACCATGATGGGGGACGGCCTGGCCACCAGCCTGGCGGCCATGCTCGGCGGTCCGCCCAACACTACCTACTCCGAGGTCTCCGGCGCCGTCGCCCTGACCCGCTCCTTCAACCCGGCCATCATGACCTGGGCCGCCATCACCGCAGTCGTTCTCGCCTTTGTCGGCAAACTCGGCGCCTTTCTGTCGACCATTCCGGTTCCGGTCATGGGCGGCATCATGGTGCTGCTGTTCGGCGCCATCGCGGTTATCGGCATCAACACCCTGGTCAAGGCGGGCACCGACCTGATGCAGCCGCGCAACCTGACCATCGCCGCGGTCATCCTGGTCTTTGGCATCGGCGGCATGTCCTTCGACCTGGTCGTCGTCAAGCTGGGTGGCATAGGTCTGGCAGGCGTCATCGGCGTGCTGCTCAACGCCATCCTGCCGAAGGGGCAGAATTAGCCCGAACGAACATATCCAAACGATTGACCTTGCGGGGGCCGTAGCGCGGCCCCCGTTTTAGTCTGCTCGCCTGTTCTTTTTCTCCGCCTGAATGATTCGCTTTCCTCGCTTGACCTTCTATTTTCACGTGCAATACTGAAAATCTGTTCTTTTTCCTTTGGCACTGGAGGCCTGGCAAGGGAGCATAGTGTCATGCTTCAGACCCAGCTCACAGGACTTCTGCCCAAGCAGCACCAGGTTGCCCTGGGTCTGCTCGACCTGATTCTGCGTCAGCCTGCGGACCGGTTGCCGTCCAGTGAAGTTCTCGCGCGCCAATACCGGGTCAACATCAACACCGCCAAAAAGGCACTGACCCTGCTCGCCGATGCCGGCATTCTCGAACCGAAACGGCGCGTCGGCAACCTCGTACGCCACCGGCCGGACCAGGCGCGCATGCATGCCTATCTCGCCGGCAGGCAGAGAATTCTATCGGCACTGGGCGATCTGGCCGCAGCCGGTTTTTCGCCATTGGAAATGGCCGCCTGTCTGGCCGCGGCCAGCGATGAACACCACCGCCGCACTCCTCGCATCGTCTACGCCGACTTCGAATTCAACGAACTTCTGCTTGGCACACGGGAACTGGAACTGGCCTGCGGCCAGCCGGTTCGTCCGGTTCCCGTCCCCGAACTGGAAAACCTGCTGCGGGAAGGCTGGCTGACTGCCGACCTGGTGGTCACCACCTTCTTTGCAGAAAATCGCGTCCGTCCTCTGTGCGAGCAGGCTGGCATCGTCCTTGTTCCCCTGCGCACCACACCGCCGCTGGAGCAACTGCTCAACTTCGCCCTGCTTCCGAGGGACACCCCTGTCACCCTGGTTGTCCTTTCCGGCGAAATCCGGCAGAGGATCGAGGAGCACTACCCTCACCTGCACAAGGATTTTCCCGCTTTTTCCATCCTCACCCTCGAACAGGTCCGCAAAAGCCCGAAACGGCTTGGCCAGACCCGCATCCTGCTGGCTCATAAACTGGTTTGCGAAGAATACGCCGAGCTGTTTCGCAGCATCCCGCGCGTTATCGGCTTCAACCGCTTCCAGGATGACGAGGGGCTGGACTACATCCGCGCTCTGACCCAACCTGAACACCGGGAGACTCAGCCATGATCATGATCGGCGTCGATACCGGCGGCACTTTTACCGACTTTATCTGGCACGACGGCCGAAGCTGGCGGGAATACAAGCTGCTCTCGACCCCGGCCAACCCGGCCGAGGCGGTCCTTGCCGGCCTGCGGCACATTGCCGGGGACGAAGCCATCGACCTGGTGCACGGCTCCACCGTCGCCACCAACGCCATCCTGGAGAAAAAAGGCGCCCTGACCGCCCTGGTGACCAACCGGGGCTTCGAGGATGTCATCGAAATCGGCCGCCAGCAGCGCCCGCAGCTCTACAGCCTTTCCTGCCATCGCAACCCCCCCCTGGTTCCGGCAGGCTATCGTTACGGCATCTCCGGCCG
>RFIO01000416.1 GCA_003695205.1 Deltaproteobacteria bacterium | reverse complement strand
GTGACCATGGCCAGGCTGCGTTCCACCAGCTCTTCACACCGTTCCTTGTTCGCCTCCAGCCCCCGCACACAGCGCTCGTCGAACAGAGAGACGCCATTGGCCAGCAGCCTTATGGCCTCCAGCAGGTTCCATGCGATCATTGGCTGCATGACGTTCAGTTCAAAGTTGCCGGACAGCCCGCCGAGGGATATGGTGGCATCGAAGCCGATAACCTGGGCGCAGACCTGCAGCAGGCTTTCCGCCATGACCGGGTTTACCTTGCCCGGCATGATGGATGAGCCGGGCTGGACGGCCGGCAGATTCAGTTCGCCATAGCCGCCGCGCGGACCGCTGGCGAGGAAACGGATGTCGTTGGCGATTTTGAACAGGGCCACGGCCGCGGCCTTCAGGGCGCCGCTGACCGCCACGGCGCCGTCCCGGGCTGCCTGTGCGGCGAAGTGATTGTCCGCCTCGCGCAGATTGTTTCCGGTTGTCCGGGCCAGACGTGCGATAACCCTGCGGGCGAACTCAGGATGGGCGTTCAGTCCTGTGCCAACGGCGGTACCTCCCAGAGGCAGTTCGAGCAGCTCTTCGCGGGCACGCACCAAACGTTCCCGCGCCTGTTCCACCTGGGCACGGTAACCGGAAAAGACCTGTCCCAGGCGGATGGGGACAGCGTCCTGCAGGTGAGTGCGGCCGAGCTTGACAATGCTGTCAAATTGCCCCTCTTTCTCCTTGAGAGAAACGGTAAACCGGTCGAGGACTGGCAGCAGCAGGGAGTCAATCTGTTGCAGGGCGGCCAGCTGGATGGCGGTGGGGAAGACATCGTTGCTCGACTGCCCCAGATTGACGTGGTCGTTGGGATGCGCCCGCAGGTCGGATTGTCCCTGGAGGCGGGCATTGGCCAGGTGAGCAATCACCTCGTTGGCGTTCATGTTGCTGCTGGTACCGGAGCCGGTCTGGAAAATATCGACCGGAAACTGTTCGTCATGTTTGCCTTCGGCGACATCCAGCGCTGCCGCGGTAATCGCTTCGGCCAAGGGGGCTGGCAGCGCGCCCAGATCGGCATTGACGCGGGCCGCTTCGGCCTTGATGCGCCCAAGGGCTTCGATCATTGGTCGGGGCAGCCGCCAGCCAGAGACGGGGAAATTTTCCATCGCTCGGGCCGTCTGGGCCCCATAGAGGGCATCCGCAGGGACCTGCATCGGTCCCAGAGAATCGGTTTCGGTTCGTGATTTTGTCATGGTCACACTCCTTCACCACAGCTTAGCAGCGGTGCGCAGGGAGTCAAACGGATCGATTTTACTCTGGCTAAATTTCACTGGGAGCTGACAGCGCCATCGGCTAGAATGGGCCGGTGGATTCCCTCGCCTTCAGTCTGATCCTGCTCTCGGCGCTGATGCACGCCCTCTGGAACCTGCTGGTCAAGCAGAGCGTCGACAAGACCGCCTATATCTGGTGGATGTTCT
>RFIO01000415.1 GCA_003695205.1 Deltaproteobacteria bacterium | reverse complement strand
TGCCGCCTGGAACACGGATACCGAATACGAGATGGGCAACGGCGGCCACCGCGCCGGCTACAAGGGCGGCTACTTTCCGGTCAACCCCGTCGATGACAGCCAGGACATCCGCTCCGAAATGCTCTCGACGATGAAGCAGATCGGCATGAAGGTCGACAAGCACCACCACGAGGTGGCCACCGCCCAGCACGAGCTCGGCCTGATCTTCGACAGCCTGACCAAACAGGCCGACGAGCTGCAGAAATACAAGTATGTCATCCACAACGTCGCCCAGGCCTACGGCAAGACGGCCACCTTCATGCCGAAGCCGATCAAGGGCGACAACGGCACCGGCATGCACGTCAACATGTCGATCTGGAAGGACGGCAAGCCGCTGTTCGCCGGCGACAAATATGCCGACCTGAGCCAGGAGGCGCTGTGGTTCATCGGCGGCCTGCTCAAGCACGCGCGCACGCTCAACGCCTTCACCAACCCCTCGACCAACTCCTACAAGCGCCTGATCCCGGGCTTCGAGGCGCCGGTGCTGCGGGCCTATTCGGCGCGCAACCGTTCGGGCTGCGTGCGCATTCCGTGGACCGAGAGCCCGAAGGCCAAGCGCGTCGAGGCCCGCTTCCCCGATCCGTCGAGCAACCCCTATCTGGCCTTCTCGGCGCTGCTGATGGCCGGCCTCGACGGCATCCGCAACAAGATCGACCCGGGCCCGGCGCAGGACAAGAACCTCTACGACCTGCCCCCGGAAGAGCTCGAGGGCATCCCGACGGTCTGCGGCTCGCTGCGCGAGGCGCTCGAGGCGCTCGAGAAGGATCACGACTTCCTGCTCGCCGGCGACGTCTTCACCAAGGACCAGATCGAGGGCTATCTCGCGCTCAAGTGGGAAGAGGTCTACGCCTACGAGCACACCCCGCACCCGGTGGAATACCAGCTCTATTACAGCTGCTGACCGGGCCGAAAGCCTGTGCAAGGGGGCGCCTTTCGGGGCGCCCCTTTCATGTCTGTGGCCGGAATCGGGCAGACCGTTTCCCAAGGGGAAACAGAAGGCGCGCATTGCGGTGACTGTTGACTGAAAACGCCCTCGCGCACCCGAAAATTTACGATTCCTTTCAAATTTTCGTCGTTTTTTAAGGGCTTCCTGAGTTGCGAAACGAAATCGAACCCGTCAGGAGCGTCCAATTTCAACCGCCACGGCACAGAGCACCATCGGCGCCCTGTTCTACAG
>RFIO01000414.1 GCA_003695205.1 Deltaproteobacteria bacterium | reverse complement strand
GTGAGATAGAAGTCCTGTTTCATGCCGGTCCGGTTCGGGTGGAACGAGGACCGACAGGATACGCACGCGGCACCACCCGGCGCTGAAAAGGCCTTTTCAACCCCGGGCGGGGCGCTTCCTCACGCCGGCGGCGAAGTCGGCACGCCGGCGGCGAAGTCAGCGATGCGGCAGGAGAGAGGGTCAGGTGGCCTGAGAAGGGGGAGCGGATTGATCTTCGAGCAAGCCGGCTACATGCTCACACACGTCCCGCACGTTCTGGTGGAGCTTCTCCAGAGGTTTTCCGTGCTTGCGTTCCCGAATGGCCCGGAAGCGCTCGATCTGCATACCGGCGTGATTGATGTTGTTGCGCAGGTCGCGGAGTTGTCCCCAGAGAATCGCCAGGCCGTAATCCGGATCGTCCTCGGTGAGCTCGTGATTTTCGGTTTGCAGGACCCGTTCGTTGAGGTGCTCTTCGGCCGGTTTACGGTATTCCCGGTCGACGATGATCTGCGGGTCAGAAGTGTCATTTTGTCGGGCCGTGACCCATGAGACGAGGGCCTCCCGGCTCAGCGTGAGCGCCTGCTGGAGCTGGTTGGCCCGGAGGTAATAGCGGATCATCGCCGATTGCAGCCGGAACCCTTCCCGGGTGAAAAGGGCCTGGCTGTCTCCGCCGAGGGGTGTCAAACGAGTCTGGATCTGGTCGAGCAGGAGACGGAAGGGCCGGGTCTGAGGCAGGTGCTGCAGATCCTCATCGAGCTGGTGTAATACCTCAGAGAGATGGCGAGCACTCTGCACGGATTCCAGGGGCTGGACCAGCGCCAGGGCCTGGGTAAGCTCTTCCAGTCGAAATCCGGCTTTGGACAGGTACTTCGATCGGTACGGTGAAGAGGGCTGTTTGTAAGATGCTGTATGCGTTTGCCGAAGAAGGGCCCCCAGGGGACGAGCATCGCCGGCCCGCACGAAAAGCCGGGTGGCAGCAGACCAGCCGATCAGGTTGCTGAGCGGGGTCAGGTCGAAGATCGGAGCCTCATTCGTTGCGGTGTTGCGGGCCTCCCAGGCGCCGTAGTAAATGCCTTCGATGTGCACGTTCCGGGCGGCCGTCAGGAAGAGCGAGGCGGTCAGAGCAAGAAGGGGTTGCGACCGAAAACCGTGGGTCACGTCGAGGATGAGGGAGGTGTTTTCCGGGACGGCCTCCACGAGGCGCTCGAACAGGTCCCAGATCTCCGTTTCGTTACGCCCCGAGGGCACCAGCAGCGGCTCAAAAGAGCAAACCCTGCCCAGCGCGTCGGCGTGCTTGTCCCGGGCCTCCTCTGTCATGACGACACACAGCCGATCCGGCTGGAAGAGCTCGGCCATGGCCGAGCAGAAATACCGGGTGGTGCACCGGCGATCTCCCAGCACGTACGTGGTTGCCTGATAATTGCCGGTGCCGAGGAAAGACAGAGCCAGGCGCATGGTCGGGACTGGTTCAGCTACCATAACGTTCATTGAGCAGCACGGCGGCATGCGTCAGCTGCTCTTCGGTGGCGTCGGGCGCCAGGAGTATGCGGAAGCGAGCGCCGAAGTCGCGGTGGTAGGTCCCAATGAGTTCTGGGCCCTCGGGGGTAGGTTGGATATTGAAACCAATGCCAGCGATTCCTTTCTGCTTGTCGTATGGCCGCGAGTGGGCCGAGACGATCCATTCGTTTTCGCGCCAGACCTTCTCGACGAACTCCTTGAAGCCGGCAGGGTAGTGGTCATCGCGGAAGCGGGGCGGTCGGCGGTCTTGAGCCGACGGCAACGTCACCGGTTTCGGGTGGCGGGCGCGATAGCTCTCGACGAAGATCTGGCCGATGGGGCTGAGCTCATAGAGCGTCTGCCCGTCCACACACACGTCCGTGAGCAGCACCCGCAGGCGCAGGGGAATGGGACCGGTTTCGGCTTCGGTCAGGGTGACGCCTTTTTCCAGCGCGGCCAGCAGCCCGGCGTGTTCGCCGAGCAGGGCATAGTCGAACGCCACCGGCATGGGGGGAAAGTCGATCAGGCTGCCGAAGCGCTCGTGCTTGTAGAAGACGGGTACGCCGAGGGCCTGCCCGACGAGCGCGGCGATGGCGATCTGGGCCTTGTAGCCGCCGGTGGCATCGATGGCGAGATAGTCCTGGCCGTATTCGCGGATGTAGCGGCCCATCTTACGCACCAGGTTACGCAGGCCGTGCTGCTTGAAGTCCCAGGGGCGCTCATCCTGCAGCGCCTCGATGACCGCAACTTCAACGGCTTCGAGCGCCAGGTCCTCGCGGGCCTCGAAATACCGGCGGAGGACCTCACCGGTGTCGCGCCCGGCCTCCGTGTCGGAGACGAGAAAGACGATGCGTTGGAGGTCGACGTCCTTGCGCCGGCGGATGTGTTCGATGGTATTGATCTCGGCGCCGCAGACGCGGGCGTCCGGCGGCACGCGCAGGAGCTCGGCGGCCACGCGCGGCCAGTTGCGCTCGTCGGTGGCATGGCGCAGGACTTCCCAGTTATCGGGACGTTTGGGCGTTGTCTCGGTCAGGCGTCGCAGGTTGCCGTCGAGCAGGCTCGTGCCGACGGTGCAGAGCAGGGTATGGCGTGTCGTGCGGGTCATCAGGCGGTTTTATTCAACAAAGCGATGAGGCGTTTGGCAATGGCGATCTGATGGGGTTTGAAGGCCGGCTTTTTCTTTTTCCCTTGAGTCTTGTCCGGGTTTGCCATGATGTCCTTGAACCGTTCATCGAGCCAGTTGGCGAAGAACTCGACGCTCTCTCGATGGAGCGGGTTCATGCTTTCGAGGATGCTCAGCCATTCCTCTGCATGCTGGAGGAGACGGTCTTTGCTAGCCGGTTTCTCTGCTTCAACGATCCAGGGTTGAATGGCTTCGGGATACTGGGAAGCCTCTTCGTACCGGGCCTCCACACGGGCAACAGCTTCGGGGTCGGGTTCCGGTGTGGCCCGCGAGAACGAGGTCGCTGACTGATTCCTGGATGGATTCTCAGATGCGGCAGAGCGAAAGCGGCCATAGCCGACGGCCGTTTTGGCGCCGATGCCGATCGTGGCCAGGGCCGTTTCCAGGTGCTTCATGATGTCGGGTAGATGCTCTTGCACCTCGGGTGTGCGTGCCGCGATCATGAAGTGGAAGCTGGCCTCCCTTACGACTAGGAAGGGCACCGGTACGGGATCATGCCAGTCGGCGGGAATCTTTTCGTGATCCTTATTGATGTTCTGGATCCTGAGACCCTGCTCGTACCACTTGCCCATGTGAGGCGTCATGACGTCCGTGAAGAGCAGGACCGGAGCCACCGGCACGGCATCGAAGAAGATGAGCGACCCGGCCGTTCCCGCGCCATCGGTGTCGCTCCCGGCGCCGAACCAGCGTCGGATTTTCTCCGTTTCTACGCCGGCCCAGCCCTCCATCCAGGCACGCAGCAACCCTTTGACCGTGCTGCCCGGAATGTGGGGTGTTCCCAGCGTGGGATGCCACAGAAAACCATTCTCCACCGGGTGTTCGAGGCCCGTTCCGGTCACGAACGGACCGTCGAGCTGAAGGACGCGCTGCGCGGCTCCCAGGGCCTGCGTCAGTGCCTCGCGCCGTCGCAGAAAAGCCGCCAGCTGGCCCACATTGCCGACCGGCCGGGCAAAGCGGCGGATGAAATCGAGTTTCGGGTTCGAGGTTTTCGTGACCTCAATCTTCCAGTCGTGGGAGTAACCGTCGAAGAATCGGAAGAATCCCAGTCCGGGATGCCCGCGGTCGAGCGAGGCGCCGGACGCGTGTCCTTTATATAAAGGTCGTTTACCCATCTCATTCCTCCGATTTCAGGAAGGCCCGTGCGAAGCGCTGCACCCAGGACATGAGCAGGAGCGCTTCCGTCTGGGCAGCCATGTATACCTGCATGTCATTTTCCGTGATGGCATCGAGCAGGTCTGTTTGTTTCTCAAAGAGGGCGAAGCGAGACTGGCAGAGCCACTCCGAGAGAATCTCGTAGAGGTCATAATGCGGGTCGCTCTTGCCCTTGCTCCGGTAGAAGGCTGCTGCTTGTCCCAGCCCGTTGGCGCGGATCATGAAGGGGAAGCTGTTGGCGTACGAGCGGAACTGCTTCTGCTGTTCATCGGATTTGGTGGCCCAGGGACGCACCTTTGCCAGCGCAAAAGCCGCCCGTTCCTGTTCCATCGTTTTCATGGTCATTGCTGGCTATCAGGCATGTGTGACGTGGACACGGAACCACCCCATCCCGGTCGTTTCGTTTCCGCCGACCTGCAGGTAGGGGTGCTGCTCGAACAGGGTGCCGGTCAGATGGTTGAGGACGAGATCGGCGGAAAGATTCACATCGGCGGCCCGGCTGTCGCTGGCCATGACCGGCACGTAGAGCACCGTCTCGGGAGGGAGGGTTTCCTCGTACCACAGGGCGCCCTGCTTCACGGTCTTGGTATCATTGTCGAGGGCGATGTGGGCGTTGACCGGCAGGCCGAACCGCGTCAGGATGCTGAACAGATCGTTGTGTACGACGGCGAGCTGGCGCTTCAGGTCCGTCTCGGAGAGGCCGAAGAGACGCGTGAAGGCCTCGATCCACGCGTTGAGAGTGCCACCGGTGCGTGCCTCGAGCCGAAACTCCTCCAGGAACACCGGCCCGGACCCCTCGGGGACGAGGACCTCTTCGATGGGGACGTCCGGGACGGAGCTATCCTGCGGAACCCCGGTGATTCCCAGCCGGCGGCAATCATGGCCAAACCGCTTCAGCAGCGCCGGGCACGTGACCCACTTGAAATGGCTCGACAGGGACCGAATGGGGAGAAGCAGGAGGCGGGCATCTCCGATGGAGACGGCGCCGGCATGGTCCGAGGCTCGGTCCGTATCCGGCCCGAAGATGACCCGTACCATTTGCTTCTCCGTGAAGACGGATTCGGCCCGGGCGCGGAGGGCGCCTTTCATGGACGATCCAAAGATACAGGGCCAGTCCGTCGGGGCCTCGCGCTGGATGGGCAGGTCGACACCGTACGCTGCACTGCTGGCGCCGGCATGGACAGGTGTTTCGGCGTGCAGGCCGAGGAGGGCTGTTTTCATCATGCTCATGGTTGGCTGTGTTTACCAGTAACCGGCGGCGAGTTCGCCCCGCCCCCATGCTTGTTCATGTCCGAGATGAATACCATGCAGGGCCTCGACGGCCGCCCGGAGGTCGCCGGAGAGCACCTGGAAGAAATAGACGCTGCCGGCGGGGACCAGGCTGCGCACGGGGCGTGGGCGATGGTGGGCCAGGTCCCAGCCTCCTTCCCGCACCGCCTTGCCCAGGACACACGAAACCAGACGCAGAGGCACCCCGGCGATCGTTCCGGTCCAGCAGGTGGCTCCCTCATGCGTTTCCTCCTGAAATCCCGGAAGAAGCCATCCGGGCCGCTCGTCTTTCCCGAAGTCGCCATGGGTCAGCAGCGTGACGAGAACGCCGCGCGGATGGGCCGGGGCGTCCGGGACCGGGAGGGCCGGAGGCGTGCCCTGGCGGACTGACGCCATGCGAGACTCGCCCCCGAAACGGATCCACAACGGCGAGTCCGGCAAGATCTTTTCTTCCAGCCCGCCGACGTCCATGCCGATCTGCACGGGGCCGTCTTCCGGATGCGGGCCAAGGCGTATGTGGCGTGTCTGGTAGAGCAACGATTCGATGACCGTCCCCCGTTTCACATCTCGCCCGATGCCCAGGCGCGGCTCTTCCACATAGAGCTTCGTCTGCGGGATGACCTCCTCAGATGAGGGAAGTCCTCCGGAGAGGACGGCTTTCAATCCGGCTCCGGTCAAAAAAGCCTTTTCCAGAGGCTGTACGCCCGGGTTGGGTTGCTCCAGCCCGGGTAGAAAGACACGGCCGAGGTCGCAGTGCACGGGTGTCTGCAGGTCGGGTGCCAGGCGTACGTACGCTTGCTCGTCGTTCTTGCGCCGCGGGGTACGTAGCAGCAGGCCTGGAACGGGAAAGAGACGTTCCCCGCGGTAGAGCAGGTAGGGCCCGCGGAACCGGAGTTTTCCGAGGTGTTCGTGCGTGCCCAGGAGCTCGTTGAGTGGGGAGGTACCCTGCTTGAACTCGCCCCAGTCGACACCCCGGCTCTCGCCGATCAGCGTGCGGATGGCACCAACCACGGTCCGTGCCGGAGGGGGGAACACGCTCGAGAGTTCCACGCCGCCGGCCATGTCCATGGGCAGGGCCTCGCGGAAGAAAAGGGTGTCCAGGGCTTCGAAGGTGAGTTGCAACGTATCGTTCATGCTTCCATTCCCTTGCTGGCCAGAAACCGGATGAGCATGGCCCCGTCGTCCCGAAGGCCGGGGGAGGTACTGAAGGTTTCCTGCCCCTGATCGAGTTTGCGCCGGTGCTCACGGCACTGGTCGAGGAGCTCCTTTACGAGCGTCTCGGCCGCGTTGCGCAGTTGCGTCTGGGAACCTTTCCGCCGGTTTTCGGCCGCGTTCAGGAAGTCGGCAACCAGCAGGGCCTGCTCCTCGTCCTCGGTCAGACGGTTCTGCTCCTCGTCCTCTGTCGGTCTGCCTTTGCGCCGCTTGGGGTCGAAGAGCGTGAAACGCTCCCGGATCTTGAAGAAAAACTTGTTGCTGAACCCGATCTCCTCCTCATCTCGGGACCGGAACTGATCGGCGATGTTTTCCAGGATCAACCGGTCGCCTTCGAGTGCGCGTGCCCACGGTATGGCCCACTCGACCATCTTGCCGCCGGGCTTGCGGATCTGCACCGCCAGGGCGTCCCGGCCCGTCTGATCTTTGGCCACGTCGTCAAGCAGGCTGTGGATGTCGAGGAGGATGCGGCGGAGCGGGTTCTTGATGTGCGTGAACATCACGGCAGCCGAGATGCCGATGTGGTGCTTTTTCACATCAATACCTGCCTGGCGGAAAGCGTCGTGGTACGCCGTCCGGAGGCGGGCGCTGCATCCGAGCACATCTTCGAGGGGAAAGAGGGCCAGCACATCGTCTCCGCCGGCGTACACAAGAAAGCCGTTGTGCTGCCGGACGATTTCAGGCACGGCGTTGGTGAACTGCTCCAGAGCTCGGGAAATGTCACGAGGGTCCAGCTTCTGGAGCAGGGCACCGAGGGAGTCGCCGTCCATCAGGAGCACGGCGTAGAACGGGGAGGGCGTCTTCGGCAGGCCGGCCCTCTGGGCCAGCTTCCGGATGAAACGGCGTGGCGCCTCATGACTGCCGGGGTCGATGTCATGGTAGACGGTGGCGTCGTAGCTCAGGGCGATTCGCACCTGGGGAGGGCGAGTATCGAATAGACGAGAGAGGCACGGGAAGACGGATGGGTCTTCGCTGCGGTCGATGCCGGCCTGGCCGAACTCTCGCACCCATTCCTGCAGGGGCGTCTCGTCGTCGCCCATTTTTTCCATCAGGGCTTCCAGCCAGTGCACCGCGGCGATGAACCCCGCCGACGGCACGTTGACGGGTACCTTCCATCCCCGGATCCGCAGGCCGGAGGGTAACGCTGCCTCCAGCGCGTCGAAACAGCGCGAGAAGCGGCGCTTGATGAAGGCGATGGCGCAAAGGTGTTCGTTCTCTTTCAGGTCCAGTCCCAGTCGGTTCGCGAGGGGCTTCCAGAGTTGCTGGTACTCGGGCGCACCGGCACTCGTGGCCCCGGAGATTTCCTGGTAGCCGGCCATCATCTTGCACTTGAGGCCGGGTTCGTCGGGTGGCAGGTGCACCCGCCAGTTCTTGCGGCGGTCCAGCAGGTCGTTGGCCTTTTCGTCTTCGGACAGGCACCAGCTGATCTCCCAGAACGATTCGACCTGCCGTTTCCAGATGGAGGCCGTTGCAGGGGGCAGGGTCAGGCCGGCCAGGTCGCGATCCCACACCAGGTCGGCCAGCGCCTTCCACGCCGCCCGCACGTCCGCGACGACCTGCTCGGGCTTGAAGCCTGGCGGTACCTGGGCTTGCAGTGCCTTGAATCGGTTCGGGATCACACCCTGCCGGGGAGGATCCCCGGACCCCTTGCCGTGAATCCAGCCCAGATACCCGGCCGGTGGGGTGGGAAAAACGATCTGCCCACCCTGATGTCGGATGGATGCCATGGCGACACCCGCAAGCCAGGAAAGCAAGAACGAGCCGGCCCAGTAGTCACGCGTACGCCGTGCCTGGGCCACGAACCCCTGGACCGGGCCGATGGTGAAGTGGAAATACTGGTTCATCAGGTCAATGGATTGTTCCTCGGTGAAGGGCCGAAAGCGAGTGGCTTTCAGAGGTCGTGGTATCCGCCTTTGGCATCAACTCCCTTTGTTCTTTTTGAGGAAAGCCTGGACGTTCCTGTAGAAATCGATATGGTTGCCCTTTGAGATATGGGGATGGAACACGGCCGGGACGAACAGGACGGATGAGACGTAGCGCCGCCCGACCGGATGCACGTGGAAGAACAGGGGCCCTGCACGGCGATCATTGGTGTTCTCGTTGGCCAGCGGCAGACCGAAGGGCACGCGTTCGTAGCGTTTCAGACTGGTTCGGTACGTCTTGTATTTGTCCCCCATTACATCGATGGCGTCCCGGGGATCGCTCAGGGGGTTGGATAGAAAGGCGAATTGCGTTTCCCCGGAAAGTGCCGTGAAGGGAGGAAGGGCCTTCCGGGAATAATCCTTCAGGGTCTGGCGAATCTGTTTCTCGTAGGCTTCGGGGGTATCGTATGTGAAGTCCCTCGTTTGTTCATCCTCCTCCAGCGTGCGCAGGGCCACCGAGCCGAAGCCGCGCCGGGAGCGGCTGCCGAGGCCCCCGACGAGGCCCCACCAGACCAGCGCCTTGCGCACGCTATTTACCGGATCACCCAATTCGTTCCGCCAGCAATCTTTTTTTCCGGTTTCCAGGTCGGGTTTGAAGGTCAGTACCAGGCCGAACGTGACGCCTTCGTGCAGGGCCTGGCGTTGAGGGTGGGTTACCTGCCCCCCCTTGCGTCTCATCTCGAAGAGCCCAAAGCCCATATAGCTGCTCCCGTCTATATTGTGTTGGGAGCGGGGCTGCGACGGCCATTTATCCTCGATGAGCGTGTCCCAGTTTTCGGGCTGCCAGACGCTGAGCAGGACCCGGCTCTGCCCGACGTTCGGTTTCTTCCCGTTCGACGCAGGATAGGTGCCGGCGGCGTTGCCCAGGAGCCATGATTCTGCCTTGTGAAGCCGTTTGAGCGCCTCTTCGTCTGAGCCAGCCTGTTTCCGGACGGCCTCCCAGTGGAGTGCTCGCCACCAGTACCTGAGCGCACCCTTGATGGAAGGGGCACGAATTCCCGAAAAATGCAGATGACCGTCACCCAGGAACATGGGGGTGACGACCTGAAAGGTGGCTCTGATCTGTTTCATGATGCGCGAGAAATCATTGCAGGGCGCCGAAGCCGCTGCCGGTGAGTTCGCCCACGCCGCAGGTCCAGGCGAAGGTGAGGGCTTCGGGGGTGCCGGTGAGGATGACGGGG
>RFIO01000055.1 GCA_003695205.1 Deltaproteobacteria bacterium | reverse complement strand
TCAACCGTTTCTTTCTATCCGGTAGTTCGGTGCTTCGTGGGTAATGCTGACGTCATGGACGTGCGACTCGCGCAGGCCGGCGTTGGTGATGCGCATGAAGCGCGCCTTTTCCTGCAGTTCACGGATGGTGCGGCAGCCGGTGTAGCCCATGCCGGCGCGCAGGCCGCCGAGCAGCTGGTGGATGTTGTCGGACAGCGGTCCGCGGTAGGGGACCCGCCCCTCGATTCCCTCGGGGACCAGCTTGACGTCACTGTCGACATCCCCCTGGAAGTAGCGGTCCTTGCTCCCCTGCTTCATGGCGCCGAGACTGCCCATGCCGCGGTAGGCCTTGTAGGTCCGCCCCTGGTAGAGGATGGTTTCGCCGGGCGACTCCTCGGTGCCGGCAAAAAGCGAGCCGATCATCACCACGTCGGCGCCGGCGGCAATCGCCTTGGCGATCTCGCCCGAGTACTTGATGCCACCGTCGGCAATCAGCGGAATGCCGTGCTTGCGGGTGACACGCGAGACGTTGCCGATGGCGGTGATCTGCGGCACACCGACCCCGGCGACCACGCGGGTGGTGCAGATGGAACCCGGGCCGATGCCGACCTTGACGGCATTGACTCCGGCTTTGATCAGGGCCTCGGCCGCCTCGCCGGTGGCGATGTTGCCGGCAATCAGCTGCAGGTCGGGGTACTGGCGCCGGGTATCGGCCACGGCGTCGATGACCCCCTGTGAATGACCGTGCGCGGTGTCGATGACAATCACGTCAACGCCGGCAGCGACCAGGGCGGCGACGCGTTCTTCGCGGTCCGGGCCAACCCCGACCGCGGCGCCGACGCGCAACCGGCCGATGTCGTCCTTGCAGGCATTGGGGTACTTGCGTACCTTCTCGATATCCTTGATGGTGATCAGCCCCTTGAGCGCGCCCTTGTCATCGACCACCAGCAATTTTTCGATCCGGTGCTCGTGCAGGTGCTTCTTTGCCTCCTCCAGGGTCGTCCCCGGTGGCACGGTCACCAGCTTGTCCTTGGTCATGACATTGGAGATCGGCTGATCGAGCCGGGTTTCGAAACGCAGGTCGCGGTTGGTGAGGATGCCGACAAGTTTGCCCTCCTTGCAGACCGGAACCCCGGAGATCCGGTATTTCTTCATCATCTCCAGCGCTTCAAAAATCTTCTGGTCGGGCTCCATGGTAATCGGATCAACGATCATGCCGCTTTCCGACTTCTTCACCTGGTCGACCTCGAGGGCCTGCTCGGCAGGGGTCATGTTCTTGTGAACGATACCAAGTCCCCCCTCACGGGCCATGGTGATGGCGGCACGCGCCTCGGTTACCGTATCCATGGCCGCCGACAGCAGCGGCATGTTGAGGCGGATGGAGGGGGTCAGCAGAGTGCTGATATCGACCTCCTTGGGCAGCACCTCGGAATGGGCGGGAACCAGCAGTACGTCGTCAAATGTCAGACCTTCGGGGATATCGGCTTCCAGCATGGTGAACTCCTGGATATGAATGGGTGTGCGGGGATACCGCGGGCGGCTGAAAATTAACGACGGATACTAGGGCAGCCGCCCGCCGGAGTCAAGGGCACAGGCGCCCATTTGGCCGGGCTAATCGGGAATAAAATCCTCCCGCCCGCCGACCTTGCCCACGGCCGCTACAAGCAGCCTGCGCGCGGCCTCCAGATCCCGCAGGTCAAGGACCTCCGAGGGGGTGTGGACGTAACGGGTCGGCACCCTGACCAGGGCGGTGGCGACTCCGCCGCGGCTCAGCTGAATCTCCCTGGCATCCGTACCGGTACCGCGCGGTTCTCCGAGTACCTGCAGCGGGATGCCCTCCTCCTGCCCGGCGCGCATCAGCAGGTCGAAGAGGGCGTGGTTGACGTTGGGCCCACGGGTCAGCAGAGGCCCGCTGCCGAGCCGGACATCGCCGGTACGACGGACATCGTGGGCAGGGGGTATCGGTGCCGTGGCCGATCTCGACCACGAAGGCGACATCGGGCTCGGCGCCCCAGGCGGCAGGCCCGGCCCCGCGCAGCCCGACTTCCTCCTGAACCGTGAACACGGCGCAGACATCACCGGCCAGCCGCTGCTGCCCGGCCAAGTCGAGGAAGGCCCGTAGCACCAGGTAAGCCCCCATCTTGTCATCCAGTGCCCGGCTGGCGATGCGCTCGCCGCACAGGCGCTCTACCCGGCTGGCAAAGACGACCGGATCACCAATGGCCACCAGCCGCCTTGCCTCGTCTGCATCGACGGCTCCAATGTCGATAAACTGTTCGGTGAAGGGGATGACCCGGTCCTTCTCGGCCCCTTCCATCTGGTGGATCGCCTTCTTGCCGACCACGCCGGCAACCGGCCCTGATGCGGTCTGAATACTGACGCGCTGCCCGGGCGAAAGATGGGGATCGACACCGCCTATGGGAGCGAACCAGATGAAGCCGCGCTCGTCGATGTGCCTCACCAGGAAACCGATTTCGTCGCAATGCGCGGTCAGCATCACCCTTGGTCCGCCGCCGGAACCCTTCAGGGTGGCGTAGAGATTGCCGAGCATATCGACTTCGATGCTGTCTGCCACCCCATCGAGCCGTTCGCGCAGCAGACGTCGCGCCGGGGTCTCGTAGCCGGACGGGCTGGGCGCCTCGAGCAGTCGGACGAGAAAGTCGAATTCCTCTGCCGTCATTCCTGCGCCTCCAGTGCCTTTTTGACCAGGTTGCGCGCGTTGTCCAGAGCGCGGTCGACCTGAGCCTGGTCGAGCCCGGCACCGAGCACAACACGCCGCATCATCTCGGGACTGAGCAGGTCGCCGGGAGCATGGGCGTCGTTGTTGACCACCAGCGGCGCTCCGGCCTGCGTGGCCATGCGGGCGACATGACCGTTGCTGAGCGAGTGCCCCTTGCGCGTGGTCAGTTCCAGGCAGATACCTCGTTGCGCCGCGAGTTGAGCCTCTTCCGCGGTCAAAAGTCCCGGATGAGCCAGAATGTCGATATCCGCCTCGAGCGCGGCCCTGTTGGTGCCGGCCGCCACCGGTTCGACCACGGTCTCGCCATGGACGATAACGATGCGGGCCCCGAGGCCGCGCGCCTCGGCGGCCGCCTCGGCGATATGCTCGGGCGGCACATGGGTCAGCTCGATGCCGGGGAGCACGGTCAGTCCCCAGGAACGTCCAAGTTCATCGGCAACCCGCGCCAGGCGCGGAATGATCAGGTCAAGGTTGGACCTGTCGCCATGGTCGGTCATGGCCAGGGCCTCGTAGCCGGCGACGGCGGCGCGCCGGGCCAGTTCGGCGGGGATCAGTTCACCGTCGCTGAAAATGGTGTGGGTGTGCAGATCGATCATCACGCTCTCCTCGCGAAGGGCCCGAATGGCCCGAATCAGTCCAGAACCACCGGCCGACGGTAGGGTTCGGCCAGGGCGGCCAGCATCTGTTTCAGCCCCTGACGGTCGCCGGTCTGCAGGGCCAGGGAGCCCGGCTTTCGGTCGGCGCCGGCCAGGGGAATCACCGGCGTGCGCCCCTGCAGGCGGAAAAACTCGGCAGCCGCGTCCACGCCGTCGCCGCTGCCGATCGCCAGGGCGCCGAGCTGGCGTCGGCAGAAGGATCGCCACAGGGGTGCTGACTGGCTGTCCGTCGGCAGGCAGAAAAGCCGGATGGCAAAACTGTCGCCGATGCGAAGGCTGCCGATATCCCCCAGAGGCACCCGCTCCGGCTGACGCAGCAGCAGCGGATCGGGAGCGAATTCGGCCAGGCCCTGCAGCGCTGCCACCAGGGTATCCAGGTCCTGGCGCGATCCCGGCAGCAGGACCAGCTTGACCGTGGCGGTCTCGAACAGGTTGTCTCCCTCCCCGAAGGCCTCCTTGATGGCGATGACATCATCGAGGCCGAGCAGCTCCTCCCTGTCCTGTTCGCCAGTGCCGTCCTCATCAGCCTGTTCGACCAGCCCCTTGTCGATGAGTACCTGCAGAATCTGCAGCACCTCAAGGTCGGGCCGGGTACTGTGGTCCAGAATATCACGAACCCGGCGATAGTACTGCAACAGGAGCAGAATTTCGTGTGTCGCCGGTCGCAAGCCCTCGGGGAGGTGTTCGCGCGGCACCCGCAGCACCAGCTCGCTTTCGGGCTTCGGCAGCATCTCGGCCCGTGCCGCCAGTTCGTCCTGCTGACGCAGTCCTTCCATGATCAGGTGATCGGTCGGCAGACTGATGCGCGGTTCGCTCTCGCGCGTCTCGGGGTCGAAACGGAAACTGCCCCGTGTCCAGCCGAGCAGGCGGAAAAAGGCCTTCTCCCCCTCCATCTGCCCCAGGCGGGCATTGGCGACCAGTCCTCCCAGCAGGCTGATGAAGCCGGTCTGACCGTCGCAATGCAGGGTCAGAAGACCATCCTTGCGGTTGAGACTGAAGATCTGCAACAGGTCGACCAGGGAGATCTGCTCCAGCGCGCCTTCGACCTCACGGTCCTGGCGCGATACCTGGCGGGTGCGCTCGATGCGGTGCAGGTAGCCGAGGATATCGCCGAGAATCTGTTCCGGGTTGAAGGGGCGGATGAAAAACTGGTCGCGCCGACGCGCAAATCCGTCGACCTCCTCCCCTTCCCTGCCGACGAAGCAGAAAGCAACCCGCTCGGTGCGCGGGTTGGCGCGCAGAATCTGCACCAGGCGCTCGGCCGGCAGCAGTGCCAGATTGGTCTCGAGCAGAATCAGCACCGGCGGACGCGCCAGGGCCAGCTCAAGCGCCCTCGCGCCGTCCTGGCAGGACAGCACCTCGAAACCATCCGAACCGAGGGGTTCGGCAAGCGCGGCCAGATCGTGATGGTCACTGGCGATGATGATGCGGCTGCGGCGTTCGGTCATGCCCGGATCCTAGATTTTCGGCTGCAGCCGGTAGTGGCGCTGCAGTTTGGCAATCATGTTCTCGACGAAATAGAAATCGCTGGTGTGGAAGCCGACCAGTTCATCCTTCCGGCGCCGGGCGAAAAGGGCGTAGGCATGGTCCTCATTCAGGTAGAGCATCACCACCAGCCTGCGCAATTGCTCGTCGTCGATGTGGATCGGCACGACCCGCTGCATGTCCCAGGCAACCCTGCGACTGCCGCCGAGCAGAAAGAGATTGGTCGCCGATCGCTCAATGGTGTCGATGGCCGGAACCCGCGCGCGGTCGCGATCGAAATCGGCACTGGCGAGATAGATGATGCCGCGGATCCTGCGCGATTCGACCAGGTCACCGCAGAAGGCTGCCAGCAGTTCTTCCCGCCGGCTTTCGGGGATGCGCAGATAGCGGCTGGTCCGTTCATCCTCGAAAGCTCGCAGGCGGTCACTGATCTCGAACCGGTCGCCGTCGAAGCTGTAATCGTCCGGGGTGCCGAGCAGACGGCGTACCGTGGCCCAGAAAGATTCCTTCTCCATGCCCGTGCGCAGGTAGAGGCTCTTTTTCAGACGTTCCTGGCGGCGGGCGGCCACGGCCAGCAGGGTATCGAAATCGTCACCGTCGACCGGAAAGGCCGCGCTGCGCATCAGCACCTTGAGCGGCATGGTGCGCTTGCCATCACTGACGGCGACGGCGCCATCGAGCACCCGTCGGATACGCTGCTGGGCCACCAGTGAGCCCCAGTAGTCTGTTTCCGGCAGCATGATCACATAATGGCCCGGCTCCAGGCGCGCGAGCATGTCGGCATCGCGCAGCACACCGTTGACAATTCCGATCATGCGGTCCAGGGCGTCATCGACGTCCCGGTCAAGCATGCGGTCGCTGATGGCGCGGAAGTTGGTGATGTCAAGCCGGATGAAAGAGAGGTTGCGGCCGTATCGACGCGCCTTGTACATCTCGCGGGTGACATGGTCGCGAAAATAGGCGAGCTTGTAGGCCTCGCTGGCCGGCAGGCGCAAACTGTCCTGTTCCAGCGCCCGGCGGGCCAGGACGTTATCGAGCGCGACCGAGGCGACTTCGGCCACCAGTTCCGCGGCCTTGAGATCGGAACGGTTGAAGGCGTCGCGCCCGGTCGGGGCCTCGATGCGGGCAAATGCGAGGCTGCGATGATCGACCTGCAGCGGCAGCAGCACGGTCCGGTCGCCGTTCAGCAGCGCCGGCGCCCCCTTGTGCAGCAGACCGGCCAGGGTCGCGTCCGGTTCGATGGTCTCCTCACCAGGGGCCGGCTGTGCCAGGCCGCGCCGACAGCGCAGCCGGTAGCTGCGGCCGGCGTAGCCGACCAGCCACAGGGCGCCACCTTCGGCGCGCAGAATGTCCATCAGGGTATCGAGGATCAGGTCGCCGAGCCGGTCAAGGTCGGGGACCCGCAGAAAGGCCAGACACTTGCGGTACCAGGCAAGCATCGAAACAAACTCGATGTTCTCGCTCATCAGCCGCTGGTGCTCCAGCCCGAGGCTGATGCGGAACAGGGTGCGATTGATCACCAGCAGGAAGTTGTCGGGGTCGATCGGCTTGAGCAGGTAATCGGTGACCCCCTGCTTCATCGCCGCCACCGCCAGGCTCACCTCGTCCCGGCCTGTCACGGCCAGGATTTCCTGGTCCGGATTGAAGCGACGAATCTGTTCGACCATGCCGGGATCAAGGGGGCCGGCATCGTTCAGATCAGCGATGACCAGATCGAATTCCTCGCGCCGAAGCCAGTCGAGCGCCTCGGACAGCCGGGCGACGCAAACCACCCGGTAGCCTTCCCCGCCGAGCAGGTCCCGGTAGAAGCCGCGGTAGAAATCGTCAGCATCGATGGCGAGGATGCGGCCCCTGGCCATGTCTCCTCCAGTCGAGATTCAGCCTGCCCCGCGGAGCAGATTCCGGTCGACCAGCTCGCCGAGCTGGCTGTTGCGGAAGGAACTGGTCACCCGCACCGGCACGATCCGGCCGACCAGTTCGTCCGGACCGGCGAAATTGACGATGCGGTTCCAGGTGGTGCGCCCGAACAGCTGCCCCTGCCCCTGGCGGCTGCGCCCTTCGACCAGAACCGGGAAGATACCTCCGACATCGGACTGCCAGGTCTGCTCGCTGATGGCGTTCTGGATATCGAGCAGGCGGTCGAAACGCTCCTGCTTGACCTGCGCCGGGGTATCGTCCGGCAGCTTCGCCGCCGCCGTCTTCGGTCTGGGCGAATAGAGAAAGGTGTAGGCGTCGGCGTAGCGGACCTGCTCGACCACCGCCAGGGTGGCGGCAAAATCCTCCTCGGTCTCACCTGGAAAACCGACAATCAGGTCGGTGGTCAGGCGGATATCGGGACAGACCCGTTTCAGGCGCTCGACCCGGGCGAGATAGTCGCCGGCGGTGTAGCCGCGATTCATCTTTTCCAGAATCCGGTCGGAACCGCTCTGCAGCGGCAGCTGCAGGTGGTGGCAGAGCTTGTCCAGTTCGCCGAAACAGTCGATCAGCTCGTCCGACAGGTCCTTGGGATGCGAGGTGGTAAAGCGGATGCGCTCGATGCCGTCGACGGCGTTCACGCGGCGCAGCAGCTCGGCAAAGGAAAGTTCCCCTTCAACGCCCAGGCCGTAGGAATTGACGTTCTGACCGATCAGGGTCACCTCGCGCACGCCGTTTTCGGCCAGCTGCCGGATTTCCTCTATAATCTCGCCACTCGGGCGACTGACCTCGCGGCCGCGCACGTAGGGAACGATGCAGTAGGAGCAGAAATTGTCGCACCCCTGCATGACGGTGACAAACCGGGTGACGCTGTCACTGTCACTGCGTTTCGGAAAGAGCCGCACCCTGGTTTCGCGGTCGAGAAATTCCACCGCGTGCACACGTTCGCGCTCGCGCTCAACCTTTTCCAGCATCTCGGGCAGTCGGTGGATGTTGTGGGTGCCGAAGACCAGGTCCAGATGGGGGACCCGGGAGAGGAAGTCCTCCCCCTCCTGCTGGGCGACGCAGCCGCCGACGCCGAGGATCAGCTCTGGACGCTGCTGTTTCAGGGGTTTGTAACGTCCCAAATGACCGATGACCTTGCGCTCGGCCTTGTCGCGCACCGAGCAGGTGTTGAGCAGAATCAGGTCGGCCTGTTCCGCATCGTCCGTCGGCTGGTAGCCGATCTGCTCCAGCAGCGCGGCGATCCGTTCCGAATCGACCACGTTCATCTGGCAGCCGAAGGTTTCGAGAAAGTACTGCTTCATGGAGTTCCTGTCCTGTCGGCGAACGGCCATAAACGCTCGTCCGACCGTTGTTTCCTGGTTGGGTTGCGGGATACTAGCCGCTAGGCGGAACCCGTGTCAATCGTGCCCTGGCCGCACAGCACGCCACTTTTTTTCATGGCCGCTTCCAGAAGGTCGGTGAGCCGGCGCGGGTATTCGATGCAGCAGACCTTGAAGCGCACCTGCCCGTCGCTCGACTCGACCCGGACAGAACCCAGCTTCTCCCCCTGCGGCTCAAGGCAGAAATAGCCGACCCTGTCCAGTTCCAGGGCCAGGTGCCGACCGCGTCGGCAGGCCAGGATGCGTTTTTCGGTAACGGCGTAGGCGACGCTCGGCCATTCCCGCCGGGCCATCAGTGTTCTGCCGATCGACAGCCAGAGTCCGAGCAGCCAGGCCGGTACGGGGATGACCGCGAGCCAGAACAGGTCATAAACCAGGGCCATCTGCCAGCCGAGAACCTCCCACCAGGCCGCCAGCAGAGTCAGCAGCAGGCCGAAGACCGCCAGGCGCCAGTGCCGAAAGGTATAGCAACGCGGCTGCGGCCGGGCCTGCCAGACGATCGTCTCACCCGGCTCGAGAAGCTGTTCCCACATCAGCGTACGGCCCCAAGACGCCGGAGGCGCCGGGTCGCCTCCTGTCCAAGTTTGCCGCGCGCGTCCGCCTCGGCCACCTCCCGGTACAGCCTGATCGCCTTCTGGCGGTGCCCTAGTTTTTCATGAGCCTCGGCCAGCAGGAAGGCGCCCTGTACGGTCGGCATCAGTTCCATGGCCCTCTCCAGCCGGCGCACCGCCTTCTGATGCCGCCCCTGCTGCAGCTCGACATAACCGAGGCCCAGAGATGTCAGGTAATAGCCGTCATCGAGGCGCAGGGCCCGCTGCAGGTGCTGGCGGGCTGTGGTCGGCTGTTCGGCCCGCAGGTAGGCCATGCCGAGACCGGTGAGGATCAGGGCCTCGTCAGGTCCTTTGGCCGCGGCCTGCAGATAGGTGTCGATGGCCGCGCGGGTCTTGCCTTCCTTCTCCAGGCGGCGGGCCCGGTCGTAGAGATCGTAGGCCGGCTGGATGTCCCGCAGCTTTGCGGTTGCCGCGAGAAAATCTTCCCGACCGACCCGCATGGCCGGATTGCCCCGGTCGCGCGCGTAGCGACTTTCAACGTAGTTGCGGTTGGCCTGCATGCGCTCGATGGAGAAGGGATGGGAACGGAACAGGCCCTCGAGCCAGCCGCCGGCACGCCCCTTGTCGACCTGGCGGTAGAAGTACCGCATGACCTCAATCGACCCCTGTGGGTCGTAGCCTGCCCGCACCATGTAGTCGATACCAAGCCGGTCCGATTCACTCTCCTGTTCGCGGCTGTAGCGCTTGTCGACCAGGCCGGCGGCCAGCTCACCTACCGGGCGCGCCAGGCTGCCGAAACCGCTGTTCTGGGTTGCCGCTCCCAGGATGGCAACGCCCAGCCCGAGCAGGTTGCCGCGCTGCATCCCCTGGACCGAATGGCGGGCGGTGACATGACCGATTTCGTGGCCGAGCACGGCGGCCAGCTGCGCCTCGGTTTCCAGACCGACGAGCAGACCGCGGCTGACGGCGACAAAGCCACCCGGCAGCGCGAAGGCGTTCGGGGTCGAGTCGTTCACCACCTTGAAGCTGTACCTCAGTTCCGGTCGATGACTCACGCGGCCCAGTCGACGACCGACCCGGTTGATGTAGTCTTCCAGCCCGGCATCCGGATAGGCGCCTCCCATACGCTGCAGCACCTGCGGGAAGGTCTTGCGCCCCAGTTCGACTTCCTGGGTCGGCGAAATCGACATAACCGCCAGCTCGTTGCGCCCGGTCACCGGGTTGACCGCGCAGCCGGCGAGCAGAAGAAGCAGAAGCGGAACAATCAGATGTCTCATGGCAGCAAGCCCCCGAAACCAGAGTAAGTTTTTAGAATAGGACGATTCGCGCGCGGGCGCAAGCACACCTCCAGGCCCGGTTCGTCGGTCATCATGAGGAAGGCGTCATCATTTTTTACTGGTCACGGATGCCGGCTTTCTGTAACCTTGCGCGGTTTTGCCGGCAGAACCATCTGCCCCTCAAGGAGTATAAAGATCATGCGGGAACAGATTCGCAATATCGCCATCATCGCCCACGTCGACCACGGCAAGACCACCCTGGTCGACGCCATGCTGATGCAGTCCGGAATCTTTCGGGAGAACCAGCAGGTTACCGAACGGATCATGGACAGCAACGATCTTGAGCGTGAGCGGGGCATCACCATCCTGTCGAAGAACCTCAGCATCCGCCACGGCGATCTGAAGATCAACATCGTCGACACCCCGGGGCACGCCGACTTCGGCGGCGAGGTCGAACGGGTGCTGAAAATGGTCGACTCGGTGCTGCTGCTGGTCGATGCCTTCGACGGCCCCATGCCCCAGACCCGCTTCGTGCTGAAGAAGAGTCTCGATCTGGGCCTGCGCCCCATCGTGGTCATCAACAAGATCGACCGCCCGGGTGCCCGACCCGACCAGGTGCTCGACATGGTCTTCGACCTGTTCTGCGAACTGAACGCCAACGAGGAGCAGCTGGAGTTCCCGGTCGTCTACACCAGCGCCAAGCTGGGCATCGCCAGGCGGGAGGTCGAGGACGACAACGACAACCTCGAGCCCCTGTTCGAAATGATCCGCGAGCATGTGCCCGCGCCCGACGTCGACCCCGAGGCTCCCTTCCAGCTGCTGGTCACCTCCATTGCCTACAACGACTACATCGGCCGCCTGGCCACCGGCAAGATCTTCGCCGGCGGCGTCAAAACGGGCCAGACCGTCTGCGTCATCCGCGGCGACGGCAGCCAGGTGACCGGGCGCATCAGCAAGCTGCTCGGCTACGACGGCCTGCAGCAGATCGAACTGCAACAGGCCGGCGCCGGCGACATCGTCTCCATTGCCGGTTTTGAAGAGATCGGCATCGGTGAAACGGTTGCCGATCCGGAGCACCCCGTCGCCCTGCCCTACGTCGCCATTGACGAGCCGACCCTGTCGATGAACTTCATCGTCAGCAACTCCCCCTTCGCCGGCCAGGAGGGCAAATACGTCACCAGCCGCAACCTGCGCGACCGTCTGATGCGTGAGCTGCGCACCAACGTCTCGCTGAGGGTCGAGGAGACCGACAACACCGACACCTTCAAGGTGTCCGGCCGGGGGGAGCTGCACCTGTCGATCCTGATCGAGAACATGCGCCGGGAAGGCTACGAGCTGTCCGTCTCCAAGCCCGAGGTCATCCTGCGCGAAATCGACGGCGTTACCTGTGAACCGCTCGAGTACCTGACCATCGACGTCCCCGAGGAATACCAGGGGACGGTGATCGAAAAGCTCGGTCAGCGCAAGGCCGAGATGGTGTCGATGACCAGCCTCGAAGGCACCAACCGGCTCGAATTCATCATTCCGGCCCGCGGCCTGATCGGCTTTCGTACCGAATTTCTCACCGACACCCACGGTACCGGCGTCATGAACCATACCTTCCATGACTACGGTCCCTGGCGCGGCCCGATCGCCGGGCGCAAGAACGGGGTCCTCGTGGCCATGGAGGCCTGCGAGACTGTCGCCTACGGCCTGTTCAACCTGCAGGACCGCGGCATCCTCTTTGTCGGCCCCGGCGTCAAGGTCTACGAGGGGATGATCATCGGTCAGCACGCCAAGGAGAACGACCTGGTGGTCAACCCCGGCAAGGGGAAGAAACTGACCAACGTGCGCGCCTCCGGCTCGGACGAGGCCGTTCGCCTGACCCCGCCGCGCGTCCTGTCGCTCGAGCAGGCCCTCGAATTCATCGATGACGACGAACTGGTCGAGGTCACCCCCAGTTCCATCCGCCTGCGCAAGAAGATCCTCGACGCCAACGAGCGCAAAAAGTACGAAAAACAGAAAAAGGCGGTGAACTGACCAGCCCCGCCAAAAACTCTTGAAATCGGCGCGGGCCCTCTTTACCATGGGCGCATTCGGACCGGATGGTCGGTTGTGCGATGTCATTGGCCCGGTTGACGGGCTGCCTGTGGGAGGAGAGCTTATGGCCAGCGAACTGACGGGCAAGGAACAGCAGGCCCTGCTGCAGATCGCGCGCGAAGCCGTCGAACACGCCGTGCGCCAGCAGCCCTGGGAACCGGAGCCGCGCGAGGAAAAGGCCCTCAACCGGCGCAGCGGCTGCTTTGTCACCATCAAGCAGAACGACCAGCTGCGCGGCTGCATCGGCAATTTCCAGTCGGAACTGCCGCTGTTTCGCGAGGTCGCCAGAATGGCGGCCGCATCGGCCACCCAGGATCCCCGTTTTTATCCGATGCAGGCTGGCGACCTGGACAATTTCCGGATCGAGATCTCGGTCCTGTCTCCCCTGGAAAAGATCGACGACACCGAAGAGATCGAGGTC
>RFIO01000054.1 GCA_003695205.1 Deltaproteobacteria bacterium | reverse complement strand
GGTCATAGGCGCGCTGCAGAAAGGTCGAATAGATGGCGACAACGGGTTTGAGGCCGAACGCCGCAAGGCCACCAGCAAAGGTGACGGCGTGCTGTTCGGCGATGCCGACATCGAAGAAGCGGTCAGGGTAGCGTTCGGCGAAAGCCCGCAGGCCGGTCCCTTCGGCCATGGCGGCGGTAATGGCGACCAGGCGCTCATCCTGTTCCGCCATCTCGCACAGGGTGCGTCCGAACACTCCGGTATAGGAAGCCGCTCCGCCCTTGCCGGCGATGACCTCGCCGGTTTCCGGGTCAAAAGGCCCCACGCCGTGATAGGTCGACGGTTTCTGTTCCGCCGGGGCATACCCCTGTCCCTTGCGGGTGACGACATGGACCAGCACCGGCCCCTCGAGCCGGACCACGTTGTTCAGGGTTTCCAGCAGTTTGTCCAGATCATGCCCGTCGATGGGGCCGAAATAGTCGAAGCCGAAGGCTTCGAACAGCATGCCGGGGGTAAAAAATCCCTTGAGGCTGTGTTCGGCCCGGCTGGCCAGCTGCAGCAGGTCCTTGCCGATGCCGGGCATGGCGCCCAGCAGCTGTTTGCCCTCTTTTTTCAGGCGGACGAAGAAATCGGAGGTCATCTTGCGGCTGAGAAAGGACGACAGGGCGCCGACGTTGGGGGAGATCGACATCTCGTTGTCGTTGAGGATGACCACCAGGTTCTTTTTCAGGTGCCCGGCCTGGTTCAGGCCCTCGTAGGCCAGGCCGGCGGTCATGGAGCCGTCGCCGATGACCGCCACGATCTTCTCGTCGCCGCCGCGCCGGTCGCGGGCCGCCGCCATGCCGAGGGCCGCCGAGATCGAGGTGCTTGAGTGACCGACATCAAAACAGTCATGCGGGCTTTCAGCCCGCTTGGGAAACCCGCTCAGCCCGTCGAGCTGGCGCAGGGTGGGAAAACGGTCACGCCGCCCGGTGAGCAGCTTGTGGGCGTAGGCCTGGTGGCCGACATCCCAGACGATCTTGTCGGTCGGGCTGTTCAGCACCCTGTGCAGGGCAATGGTCAGCTCGATCACGCCCAGGGAGCTGGCAAGGTGCCCCCCCGTCCGGCTGACGGTCGCGATGATCTCGGCACGCAGATCTTCAGCCAGCTGCCGCAGTTCCTCCCGTGAAAGGCCCTTGAGGACCTCGGGCCCGGAAACTCTGTCAAGAATGCTCATCCTGCTCTCCCCGGTGTCGCTAGAAACTTCGATCTACAATGAAATGGGCAATGTCCCGCAACGGTTCGGCCTTCTTTCCCAGCGGCTCAACGGCGGCCAGGGCGCGATCCCGCATCTCCCTGGCACGCTGACGGGCCTCCTCCAGCCCGAGCAGCGCCGGATAGGTCGCCTTGCCTCGTTCCTGGTCGCTTCCGACATCCTTGCCCAGCAGTTCCTGGTCACCGACCACGTCAAGAATATCATCGGCTATCTGGAAGGCCAGGCCGGCCGCCCGGCCATAATCGGTCAGGGCTTCGAACGTGCCGCCCGGGGCGCCGCCGATCAGTGCTCCCATCTGCACGGCAGCAAGGATCAGGGCGCCGGTCTTGCGGGTATGAATATATTCAAGCGTCGGAAAATCGATATCCCTGCCTTCGGAGTCCATGTCGACCACCTGGCCGGCCACCATCCCCCTCGACCCGGCGGCGCGGGCCAGCAGGTGAGTCAGTCGCAGGCGGACCTCCGCCCCGACGCCCGGCAGGGCTTCTTCGCGGGTCAGCAGGTCGAAGGCCTCCGTCAGCAGCGCGTCCCCTGCCAGGATAGCCAGGGCCTCGCCAAACACCTTGTGGCTGGTCGGCCGACCCCGGCGAAAGTCATCGTCATCCATGGCCGGCAGATCATCATGGATCAGGGAGTAGGTGTGGACCATCTCCATGGCACAGGCGGCGGGCAGGACCGCCTCGGCCGCACCGCCCGCCGCCTCGCAGCTGGCGATCATCAGGACCGGGCGGATGCGCTTGCCGCCGGCAAACACCGAGTAGCGCATCGCCTTGTGCAGCTCGGAAGGCATCATGGTTTCAGCCGGCAGCCAGTGATCCAGGGCATCGTCGACCAGGCCGACACAGCGCTTCAGGTAAGCCTGCAGGTCCATGTTCAGGCCTCACCCTGCTCGAATGGTTCGGTTTTCAGCTGACCGTCCCGGTCGCGCACAAGCTGCTCGATACGCGCCTCTGCCTGCTGGAGCTGTTTCTGGCAACGGGCCGCAAGAGCCACCCCCTGTTCGAAACAGGCCAGGGATTCCTCAAGTGGCAGGTCTCCCGACTCCAGGCGTTCAACCAGCGCCTCAAGATCTTTCAGTGACTGTTCGAAGTTTTCGCTGTCGCTCATATCGTCCTCGATTGAAGTTCTGATTATCAGGTCGCGACCGGACCGAGTCAAGGGCTGCCCCCGTTGAAAAGGGCCAGAACGGCCAGGGGATCGACCTTGACCCGGCGCAGGCGCAGAGTCCAGTGCAGGTGAGGCCCGGTGGCGCGACCGGTCGCCCCGACCGTTCCGACGGTCTGTCCAGCGACAACGTCGCTCCCCTCCCCGACCAGGCTGTCCTGCAGGTGAGCCAGAATTGAGAAAAGCCCGCCGCCATGATCGATGACAAGGGTATTGCCGGTAAAGAACAGGTCACCGGCGAGGACCACCCTCCCGGCAGCCGGAGACCTGACCTGCCGGCCCCGGGGACTGCGAAAATCGACTCCACCGTGTGGAGAACGCGGTTTACCGTTGAGAATGCGCCTGCGGCCGAACCGGCTGCCGACGGGATCGTCAACGGGAGCAACCACCCCCTGCCAGAAACGCGCAGGTGTCACCTCGGCGAAAAGCCTCTCCAGACGGGCCTGCTCCCGTCGTATCCGCTCGACCACCTCCGGCCGTCGGGGCGACACCATGCGTTCAGGCAGGGTCAGCCGCTCGACCGGATAGTCACCGGGAAGCACCTCGACGGCCGTGCCGATACGATGGCGTCTCCCCTGCCGGTCCAGATAGACCAGGCGCAACGGAGTGGTGCCCGCGTGGCTGTCGATCGGTACGGGAACCAGGACGCGCACCTCTTCACTGGCGGCCTCGAAGGGATACTCCCGTTCGAGGAAGCGGATGTGCCCGGACACCAGGCCAGGGGCGGCAAGGTGCACGAGAAAGGCACCCCCGTCACGCACCCTGTGCGGCGAGACCTGCAGGTCGAAAGCCACAACCGCGCCCGGCAGTATCAGCACCGGCACCAGGGCCATCAGGAGCCAACGGAACATCACCCCTCCTCGACACGCGCGCGCAGCTCGCCCTCGGCCAGGCGCAGGCGCAGGGAGTCGCCGGCCGCAACCTGATCCGGGCTTCGCAGGATGGCCCCGTCACTCTCGCGGAAGGCAATACTGTAGCCCCGTGCGAGGGTCTTGAGCGGCGACAGCACGTCGAGACGCGCGGTCAGCGGCGCAAGCCGCCGATGCCTGGCTGTCACGCCGGAACGCGCAGCCTCGCACAGCCTCCGCTCCAGGGCCTCCAGTCGCTGGGCCTGCAGCCGGATGCGCTGGCGCGGCGGCACCAGCCGGCGCTGCAGCCCCTCGAGCCGGGAGCGCCAAAGCTCCAGTCGCGAGACAAGCTGCCGGTTCAGCCGTATCAGCAGCTGGTCGATATGGCTTTCCAGTTCGAGCCGGTTGCGCACCACCAGTTCGGCGGCGGCACTTGGGGTCGGCGCCCGCAGGTCGGCGACGAAATCGGCGATGGTCCAGTCAGTCTCGTGGCCAACGGCCGACACCACCGGTTTTGCGGATGCGGCAATGGCGCGCGCGACCACTTCCTCATTGAAGGCCCACAGATCCTCGATCGACCCGCCGCCACGCCCGACGATGAGCAGATCGACATCCTCGATGCGATTCATTTCAGCAATGGCCTCGGCAATAGCGGCCGGTGCCTCGTCCCCCTGGACCGGCACCGGTCGTATCAGCACCCGGACGCCGCTGTGGCGGCGGACAAGCACATTGAGCATGTCGCGGATGGCCGCGCCGGTGGCCGAGGTGACAATGCCGATGCGCGCGGGGAACGCCGGCAGGGGCCGTTTGCGCTCCTCGCTGAACAGCCCCTCTTCCGCCAGTTTTTTCTTCAGCTGCTCAAAGGCGAGTTGCAGGCTTCCCAGACCGACCGGCTCCATGGTTTCGAGGACCAGCTGCAGTTCGCCGCGCTGCCGGTAGACGGCAACCCGGCCGCGACAGATCACGGCCAGACCGTTGTCCGGCTCGAACCGCAGTTTCCGGGCCTGGGACCGGAACATCACCGCGCGTATCTGGGCATCGCTGTCCTTGAGCGACAGGTAGATATGGCCCGATGCGGGGCGGGAAAGGTTGGAAATTTCCCCCTCGACCAGGACCTGGACGAAATTGTCCTCCAGTACCTCCTGCAGCAACGTCACCAGGCGGGAAACGCTGACGGGAGCCTGTGATTCATTCAGCATATCCATGTTCGTTTGACTAAAGTGCGCAATTCCCCTAAAAAGACTGCACGCGAACTATTTACCCTTCAGGGAGAGGGCCGATGCAGCCGTATGTTATCACCATTGCCAGTGAAAAGGGCGGTGTGGGCAAAACCACCCTTGCCACCAACCTGGCGATCTACCTGAAGGCCCTGAGGGAAGACCTTCCGGTCACCATTTTCAGCTTCGACAACCACTTTTCCGTCGACCAGATGTTCCGTATCGGCGAGAAGCAGTCTCCCGGAACCGTCTACGACCTGCTGCTTGGTCGCCCGCTGGAACAGCTTGTCCAGACGGGCGAGTTCGGCGTACAGTTCATCGCCTCAAGCCTGAAACTCGCCGAACTGCGGGATCGCATGGCCGACCCGGGTCACCTGGCTACCTGCCTGGCGCCGGCCGGCCTGGAGGGAATCCTGATCATCGACACCCGCCCCGACCTGGATGAATTCACCGCCAACGCCCTGTATGCCGCCGACCGGGTCATCATTCCGGTCAAGGACACGCCGTCGCTCGAGAATACCCGACGCATCTATCGCTTCTTCGAACACCACGAGCTGTCGAAACAGGCTCTCAGGGTTCTGCCCTGCCTGATCGATTCACGCATCCGCTACGCCAATGGCCCCTTCGAAACGCCCTACCAGCTGCTCAAGGCCTACGCCCTCAACCGCGGCTACCGGCTGATGGAGGGCTTTATCGCCAAAAGTCCCAAGGTCGAGTCGCTCAACACCAACCCTGAAGGACGCATCTACCCGGTCCTGACACACGGACGCTCGACCGAGGTTCACCTTCAGCTCGCCCACCTGGCCCGTCAGCTGGTCCTTGACGCCCAGGCCTGCGAACTGACGCGCCTGGATCTGTGGCTGCAGGCCCGGGACGAAGCGGCCCTGCGGCGCCAGCAGCAGCATCGCCAGCGGCTGGAACGACTGGATTGGACCTGCCTGGCCTGCGGAAAGGCCATGCCGGCCGCGGGCCTCGACGCCTTCTACCTCGAAGGCGGAAATGGCAGCCCCGCCGGCTTCGTCGAATCGACCTGCCTGACCGACATGGTCTTCGCCTCGGTCTACCGCAGCCGGCGCCAGCAGGACCCGGCCCTGGCCGAGATGTTTCTCGAATCGGCCCTGCGCGGCTATTTCGCCCTGACCCGGGAGGGAGGACAGGAGTTGCGATTCTGCCGCCTCGATGATGAGGGAAGGATCCTCTCCCGCAAACCGGTGGACGATGGCCGCAACCTGTTCGGCCGCGCCCGTTCGGGGCTTGTCCCCTTCTGGCAGCAGCTGAAGCCCGATTCCTTCCTGCTCATGCGCCGTGGAGAACCCGGGCGCGCCGAAGAACTGCTGGGCCACCGGGCCTATGGCGCCTTCGCCCGGACCCGGGAACTGGTCAGCCTACAGCTGGCAAAAGACTGAACGCCTCCATCTCTCAGCGAATCAGCCTCGAGGCGGCCACCATCCGTATGCGGCCGTTCTGCAGCAGATCCTTCTTGTTCGCCAGTGCCTGAATCGTTTCGGGATAGGGGTGGCAGATGCCGATGGCCCGCCCCCGTTTCAGGGCGCGTGCTACCAGCTTGTCGACCTGGGCTTCGATGGCGGCGACATCCTGCCGGTTGTCGAGAAAGACATCCCTGTCGGCGCTCGGCACGCCAAGCTTGCGCGCCAGGGTCCCTGCCACGGAAGCCCCGCTGGTCCGACTGTCAACAAAGAAGAGCCCCTCGGCTTTCATCAATTCAAGAATCACCCGCATACCCCTGGCATCGGCCGTGAACCTCGACCCCATGTGGTTGTTGCCGCCGACCGCGTACGGGACCACCTCCAGGTAGTGAAGAAAGCGGCTGCGCAGCTCCTCGTCCGGCAGGTCGACCATCAGCGCGTCCCGACCGGGATTGGCAGCTGGATAGCCGAGCGGCTCCATGGGCAGGTGAATCATCACCTCACGGCCGTAACGATGCGCCAGCGTTGCGGTTTCGGCAGCGTGTCGGGTGTTGGGCAGGACGGAGAATGTCACCGGCAGCCCGGTGGCAAGCAGATTCCGCGCAGCGCCGAGATTGCCGCCCAGGTCGTCCATGATGATGGCGACCGCGGGCCTGGTATCCGCCGGCACCGGAGGCTCTGAACGCCTGAACTCCAGACGCAACCGGGGCCGGTCATCAAAGGAGACTTCTATCAGGCGTTGCTGCCTTGCCACCAGCAGCCGGAAACGGGGAGAGAGCCGTTGCAGGCGCCTTGAGAGCTGGCGCAGCAGTTCCTCCTTCGGCAAATCCCCCCGAGCCTGCATCAGGGTCAGTTCGCCCCGTTGGGAACTCTCCATGTCAGCCATGGTCAGGCCGGCACGAAGCAGAGTATTCTCAACCTCAACCCTGGCATCGGCCAACAGGGTCTCCACCCGTTGCGGATTGACAGGAGGCCTGTAGGATTCCCTGACCCGGGCGATCAGGATCAGGCTCGTAACCAGAAAACCGCACAGAAAGAGGATGGCGAAGGCCAGCCTGACACCCTGCCCGGCACGGGGCGGCTTTCGGCCGGGAGCGGCCTTGTTCTGCCGTTTCTTTTTCTGTGCCATGGAGCGTCAGCTCGCCTTGCGTATTCTGCCGCTGAACAGTTTCAGGCCGCGCAAAAGATCATAGGCCCGCATCAGCTGGTAATCGGCCCGATCATCGGCGGAGAGACGACTCGGTTCGCCCTCTTGAGGCGTCCCGTTGGCCGGTGTGTCGAAATGGTTGTCGAGGTCGGCCTCGCGCAGGTTGCCGGATTCCTCCTGCTCTGTCGCGCTCAGCGGGCGAACGACGACATCAGGTTCGATACCGCGAGCCTGGATGGAGGTACCGCTGGGGGTGTAGTAGCGGGCCGTGGTCAGCCGCAGCCCCGCGCCGCTCTCAAGAGGAATGATGGTCTGAACAGAACCCTTGCCGAAGCTGCGCGTTCCCATGATCAGGGCACGACCATGATCATGCAGGGCACCGGCGACAATCTCCGAGGCACTGGCACTGCCGCTGTTGATCAGCACCACCAGCGGACAGTCCGGCTCGGTGCCGTCATCAGCGGCGGAAAAACGCAGCACACTTTCCTGATCACGCCCCTCGGTGTAGACGATCAGGCCGTCCCTGAGAAAGGCGTCGGCCACGGCGACAGCCTGATCCAGCAGGCCGCCCGGGTTGTTGCGAAGGTCCAGGATCAATCCCGACAGGGGCGCGCCGTTCTCCCTGCCAAGAGCGTCCAGGGCCTGGTACAGGTCATCGGCGGTCCGTTCCTGAAACTGCGCCAGGCGAATGTAGCCGACACCGGCATCGAGCAACCGGGACTTGACCGAGTGAATCTGGATGATTTCGCGCACCAGGCTGACCTCGATCAGGCTGTCGCTCGCCTCCCGGGCGATGGTCAGGCGCACGCTGGTGCCGACCTCGCCGCGCATCAGCCGGACCGCCTCCATGATGTCCATGTCCTTGGTCACCTGATCATCGATCTTGACAATCTGGTCTCCCGGCTGCAGGCCGGCCCGATAGGCCGGAGTGTCCTCCAGGGGCGTTACGATGGTCAGCAGACCGTCCTCCATGGTGATTTCGATGCCGAGGCCGCCGAATTCCCCGGTGGTATCGATCTGCATCTCTTCGAACATCTCCGGCGGCATGTAACCCGAGTGGGGATCGAGACTCGCCAGCATCCCCTCGATGGCGCCGTCCACCAGCCGGTCGAGAGCCACTTCCTCGACATAGCTTTTGCGAATCAGGCCCAGAACGTCCGTCAGCCGGCGAATCTGGTGGTAATCATCCTGTTCCGGACTCTCGGGGGCGGCCCAGGCACCGGGCAGACCCAGGCCGGAGCCGGCCAAGAGTGCCAGCAGGCAGATGAGAGCAATCAGCACGCGCATCATAGTATCTCCGTGAAGCTCAACGACGCCGGCTCGCAAGCCAGCGCATGGGGTCGACCGGCCGGCTCCCCTGGCGGATTTCGAAATAGACCACGTCGGAGCCTTCAAATCCCGAAACGGCGATCCGGTCGCCTTTGTGCACCCGTTCGCCCGGCTTGCGCAGCAGGCGGCTGGCCTGAGCGTAGAGGGTATAGTAACCGTCACCATGGTCAAGAATCATCAGGTTACCATATCCGCGAAAGGGTTTGGCAAAGATGACCCGACCGTCCCAGACGGCCCGAATCGGTTTTTCACCGTTGACGACAATTTCGATTCCGTGACTTTCGTATCGGGTTCCGAGTACCGGGTGCCGTCCGGTTCCGAAACCGACCCGTACAGGCCCGTTGACCGGCCAGGGCAGGCGCCCCCGGCTGCCGGCAAAGCCCGTCGCCGCCTGGCGTCCTTTGGACGGTTCCCGGCGGACATCGCCCAGAAGATCGTTCAGGCGCCTGGCCTTGTCCTCAAGTTCGTGCAGCAGAACCGCCAGGGCTTCCTCGTCCTGGCGCACCTGGGCCAGCAGACCCTGCTGCTGCAGGCGCTGCTTGTCAAGACGCTGCTGCTGGCGTTTCCGCTCGGCAAAGGCCTTTTCCTGTTCGGCCCTGAGCCGTTCGAGACGCGCCTTCTGCGCCCTGGCTTGCAGCTGCTCTTCCCGGTAGCGTTCCAGGAGTTCACGGTCCCGCTGGACAATACGGCGGAAAAAGTCATAGTCCCGCGCCATATCAGCCGGGCTGCTGTTGGAGAGCAGCACCTTGAGAAAGGTGCTCTCCCCGCCCTTGTAGATGGCTGTCAGGCGCTGACGCAGCGTCCTCCCGGTTCGGCCGAGACGCCGGCCGGCCTCGTCGGCCTTTTGCTCCTGCCCGGCGATCTCCTTTTTCAGCCGGTCAAGCTGCCCGCGGATACGCTCGAGAGTCTGCCGGGTTCGGCCGAGAGCGGCTTCACTGGCGTGCAGCTTCCGCACCAGTTCCCGCGCCTGCCGGCGGCGCTGTTCGAGCTCCGCCTCGGTCTGCCGGATGCGGCCGCGCACCTCTTCGAGCTGCTGCCGGGTGTCAGGAGCGCCGGCAGCCGACAGGGGAAGAGCCATGCAGGTCAGCAGCATCAGAGGAACGAGGCGGAACATCGTCAGATCCGTACCAGGCGCCTCAGGGAGAGCAGGCTGCCCAGAAAGCCGAGCAGGGTGCCGGTCAGAACAAGAACCAGCTGCCAGGTCGGGGGCAGAAAAAGAATCCTGTCGAGGCCGGTCGAAAGCAACAGGGCCCCCAGATCCTGCCGCAGAAAGAGTCGGAACAGTCCGTAGCCGCCAGCAAGGGCCAGCAGGCCGCCAATGCCTCCCTGCAAGGCGCCTTCGACCAGGAACGGGGTCTTGATGAAGACAGGCGTTGCCCCCACCAGCGCCATGACCTCCAGTTCATCGCGACGCGCATAAAGAGTCAGCTTGATGGTGTTGGCGACAATGAACAGGGCGGCAAAAAGCAGAAAACCACCAAGAATGACGGCGGCGGTGCGCAGAACCGCCAGAAAGGCCTCGAATTTTTCCAGCCACTCCTGGCCGTAACGCAGATCGGAAAAGTCGCCGCTGGAGCGCAGGCGTTCCACCAGGCCGGCGACACCGGCACTGGTGCGCGCGGCCGGTTGGAGGCGGATTTCCAAAGCCGCGGGCAAAAAATCGCGCGGCAGACCGGCCAGCAGATCGGCATCGTCTCCCAGCCTTCTGAAAAACCTGTCATAGGCCTGCCTGGGGCTGACATAACGGACCCCCTCGACCTCGGGCCAGCCCTTGAGGCGGCTGAGCACCCCGTCGAGACGCCTGGCCGAAGGCACTTTGTCGAAATAGGCCACCACCTGGATATCCCTGCTCCAGTGCCGGGTCAGCTGCTGAACGTTGAGAACCACAAGCGCAAAGAAGGCGAGGATCAGCAGCGCCACTGTTACGGTACCAACGGCCGCGCTGCAGAGGAAAGGGCTCTGGGCCATGTTGCGCAGGGCGCGCACCAGCAGGTAGATCAATCGGCGCATTCAGTCCCTCCGGCTCACGGCATGCGATCCTCGACCAGCCGCCCCTGATCGAGGGCCAGCAGGCGGCGCGGAAAGCGCTCGATCATGTTGCGGTCATGGGTGGCGATCAGGACCGTGGTTCCGCGCGCATTGGCTCCCTTGAACAGTTCCATCACCTCCCGGGTGTTGTCCGGATCCAGGTTTCCGGTCGGCTCATCGGCAATCAGGATCATCGGGTCGATGATCAGCGCCCGGGCGATGGCAACACGCTGTTGTTCACCGCCGGACAACTCGAGTGGATAGCGCTTCATCTTGTGCTCGATGCCAACATGCTTGAGTACCTGGTAGACCCGGTTGCTGACTTCGTAGCGTTTCTTCCCCTGGACCTCCAGAGGGAAGGCGACGTTTTCAAACACCGTGCGGCTGTTGATCAGCTTGAAGTCCTGGAAGACGACGCCGAGCCGGCGGCGTACCATCGCAATTCTACGTGCGTTCATGCGGGTGAGATTCTGGCCGTCGACAAGAATCTGGCCGCGGGTCGGACGTTCGTCGGCATAGAGCAGCTTGAGCAGCGTCGACTTTCCGGCCCCCGACGGGCCGGTAATGTAGACGAACTCCCCCTTGGCAATCTTGAGGGTGACGTCACGCAGGGCGGCACTGTCCTTGCGGTATTGCTTGCTGAGGTTGAAGGCCTGGATCATCGGCCGGCTACCATTCGCTGTAGGGAATGCCATTCAGGCCGACGAGGTCGGACCCGGAGTGCACGTCGAAGACTCCCCCCTCGGCCAGATCCCCTTCGGGGCCGGGCTCGGGAGGGATCACCTGCCAGCTGTCGATCTGTCCGGTGAAGGGGTCGCGCGGAATGCCGCGCAGGTATTTTGATCCCACCAGTTCGTCGAGGCTGTCGGGGTAGCGGTTGTTATCGGTGAAATAGGCGTCGATCGACCGGCGCATCTGGTAGAGATCTTCCATCAGCACCGTCTCCCTGGCCTTGATGACGCTGCGTTTGTAGCTCGGCACGGCGATCGTCAGCAGGATACCGATGATCGACATGACGATCATGAGTTCAATCAGGGTGAACCCCCGGCTGTTGCGGTTCAGTCGCATGATTTCCTACCAGCTGCTGTACGGGGTGCCGTCCAGGGCAATCCCGTCGCTCTGTGAATAGACATCGAAAACGTTGTCCCCGCCCCAGACCGTCGAGTCGGGGTCGTCCTGCAGGGAGCGCAACCCCCAACCCTGGTCATACTGATCGAAAGGATCGCGCGGGATACGCCTGAGATAGCGCTTCTTGTAGGGGAAAAGCCCTCCCCAGTCGTTCGGCTCAAGCAGAACCTCGAGGCTTTCCGGGTAGCCGGAATCATCGACCACGGCAAGAATCTTCTTCTGCTTGACCGCCTCGTCATGGTCGGCCTTGTAGGCGTCAATGGCGGTCCGGATCAGCCGCAATGAGCGCCGCAGTTCGATCTCCTTGGTCCGCTTAACGGTCACCTCGGCCATCGGCAGCACGGCCGCGGCGAGGACGGCCAGGATGGCCATGGCCACCACCAGTTCGATCAGGGTCAGCCCGGCACGGCCTCTCAGGGCTTCGCGAACCAATCAGCGTACCTCCACCTGAAGGCCTTCGCCGGTCACCCGTAGCCTCTCGCCGCCCGGGTCGCGGAAATTGATCCGCTCAAGATTGATAACCGTTCGCCCGGGTGCCAGCGCCTTGAACCTGAGATTGTAGAGGATGCCGTCGCCGGAGGCTCCGGTACCGCCGGCACCCTGCTTGTAGCCGATAATGACCCGGCCCCCGATGCCGCCTAGCGGGCTGGCGGTGAAGACGGTGTTGCGCGCGTTCTGCTGCAAAAAGCCGCCCTCGCTGGCGGACTTGAACTCCAGCACCTGGGGGTTGTAGGTGATGAAAACCGGAGCACTGAACAGGTCGTTGATCTCGGCCACCCGGACGGCCACGTCGAATTCGGAACCGGCATCAACCAGCTCGGGGCCTTCGACAAAAACCTTGGCGACCAGGGGCGGCATCTCGACCGGCACCGGCGGCGGCAGTTCCTCCTGCACAGGCTGTTCGATCACCGGCGGGGTCGGCTCCTCTGACGGCGGTTGTGAAGCTTCGGTTTGAGAAGCGGCCTTCTGTCCGGCTTCGGCAGGTGACACAGCTGGCGGCTGCGGCTGGCTTTCGCCTGCCTGTTCAACTGCAGCCGTCTGCGTGGATGCCGCCGGCACAGAAGTCTCCGCCTCTTCATCCGTGGCCACCAGGGTCCCGCTCGGCCGCGGCAGGTTCTGCTGGGCGTCGAAATCCCTGGCAAAGGACTGGAAACTCGGGCCGAACTGCAGTCGGTCTTCAGGACCGGACCAGATACTGGCAACATCGGCGGCGGGCAGTTCCCGGTCCTTGACGATGTGCGGCGTGATCGACAGCAGGATCTCCCTCTTCTTCTTGGTGCGGTTGTGCTTGGCGAGCAAATCGCCGATCAGGGGGATGCGGCCGATCAGCGGCAGGCGGTCGCTTCCCCTGGTCAGGTCATCACGGATCAGGCCGCCGAGGATGGTGCGTTCGCCGTCTTTCAATACCAGCTCGGTCTGGGCCGTGGTGGTGTTGATGGGAAAGGCGGTGACGTTCTGCAAGCCCGGCACATCGGCCCCGCGGTTGCTGACCTCCAGCTGAACCTTGGTCTGTACGGTGGCGTCCAGCCGCACGTGCGCCTCAAGGTCGAGCTTGACGCCGACATCGACGTACTGCACGTTGCTGGACACATTGTCGCCCGTGGTCGTTGTCGTCACCACCGGCTCCCGGCTGCCGACATGCACCTTGGCCTTGGCGCCGTTTTTCAACCGGATATGCGGGCTGGCTAGGATTTCGGAATCACCCAGGGTCTTCTGAAAATCGAAGGTTGCCGAAGGCACCGTGTAGAGAAATTTGCGGTTGCTCAGGCTGGAAACGGCGGCGCCGGAAAGAATTGTGCCATTGCCGTCATCCAGGCCGAACTGAAACGAGGTGTTGTCGAGACTGGCACCGAGTTTGAGGGTGTCGTCGTGCGACACTTCGATCAGTTCCAGTTCGAACAGCACCTCCGAATCGGCCCGATCGGCGGCACGCAGGATCTGCTCGGCCAGGCGTACCACTTCCGGCTTGTCACGGATGACCAGAGCGTTCAGTTCCTCATGCACGTAGATCTTTCGCAGCTGAAGCATGGTGCGCAGCATGTTGACCGCTTTTTTCGCCTGGATGTTCGACAGATAGAAGGTCTGGATCAGCTGGTCCTGGTACTGTTTTTCCTTGTCCTTGGTAGCCGGGTACAGGATCACGGTCTTCGGGTTCAGCACCCGCATACCAAGCTTCTTCATCTTCAGGATCAGTTCCAGGGCCTGGGAAAAACTCGCCCGCTCGAGATTGATAGAGACGGTCTCCCGCTCGACCTCCTCGTCGAAGATGAAGGTAATTCCCGACAGTCGCGACAGGATCTTGAAAACTTCCTTGATCTTGGCACTCTTGAACTTCAGGGAGATCGGCTCGCTGGAGGCGACGTCGAGGTCGACGCCGTCGACTTCCGTCATGACGACCGACCTGACCTTGTCCCGGAGTTCCTCTGCCATCTCCAGCCCCGGGGCCAGCAGCAGCGCCTGCTCGAGATTGGCCATGGCCTGGGAGTACCGGCGGGTGCGGAAGAACTCCTCGGCCTGACGGGTCAGTTCCTCGGCCCGAATGCGGTTTTCGACCTGTTTCCGTTCCTGGGCGGCCTGCTCCAGGGTCGGATCGAAGGCCTGGGCCTGGCGATAAGCCTCGACGGCCTGCTGCAGCAGCCCCTGCGAACGTGCCTGGCGCGCCTGGTTGAGGACCTGCCGGGCCGCCCTGCCACGCGCTTCCATCAGGCGCATGCGGTACTCGAGGCTGTCTGGGTTGTCCGCCACCGCCCGGGTGTAGAGTGCAACGGCCTGAACATACTGTTCCTGCCTGACAAGCTTTTCGGCCTGCATGAATTCCTGTCTGGCCCGGTGCGTGCCGCAGCCAACCGGCAGGGCCAGGACCAGAAGCGCAAGAATGGTATTTCGCACGACAACGTTCATTGAAGACCTCGCGGCAGCCAGCCTTCTCAGGGCTGGTATTTTTTGAAGGACCTGAATTGCATCCGCCTGTCCGGCACAGCCTGACGGGACCGGGCCGGCGCCCTCAGCACGGCAGGCTTTTCTTTCGGCCCGGGATCTTCGGCGACCTTATCGGCCAGGCTGACACGGGTGGTGGCGGTCCTTCCTTTCTGGCGGATAACAATTTCCTTGTCGTCAAGGCTCTCGACGGAATACTCGCCGCCGGCTCCGAAGGTATCCCCTTCGGCGACAATGAAGAGATGCTTCTCCTCGGTGAGAAAAACCTTGCGCTCCTTACCGGTGTCAACCAGGCCGAGCAGCCTGAAACGGGTCGGCGGTGGCTCGGTCTGTACCGGTACCGGTGGTGGCGCCGGTCGGGTGACAACCGGTTTGGGGGCCGGCACCGGAGCCGGTCTGACAACCGGTTTGGGGGCCGGTTTGACGTAGAAATTGAATATATCCCTCTTGACCGCGCTGCCGGCGCCGGCGTCGCGTTCCAGCAGGTCGAGTCGCAGAGCTTCGCCGATGCGCCGACTTTCGGTTGCGACCCGGCGGGCAGCCTGCTCTGTCCTGACCACCCTGGACACCCTTTCCTGCCTGGGAGATGCCAGCCAGGCGTAAATACCGGCCACGACCAGACCTATCATCAGCAGCACGAGCAGCTGTTGTTTCTTCATGCCGCCCCCCTGCGGAAATAGGTGGTCATGCGAATACCCAGCCGAACGGCACCTTCTTCACGGGAGCCCCTGTCGAGGTTGAGCTGATCAACGACCACCATCCTGTCGCTCTTTTCGATCAGGTGGATGAACTCCTTGACCTGCCGGTAATCGCCGGCAACGGTAAAAGAGAGACCATACTCGACCAGGCCCTGTTCCGGCAGAAGCCTGGGCTGGTAGTTCACCGCCCTGATGTTGAGTCCCGCCTGGCGGGCAATGGTGTAAAGCTCGCCGATCAGGTCGCTCAGCCGTTTCCGGTCAGGAACCCGGTCAAGGAACCGGCGCAGGTCCTTCTGCCCCTGACTGAAGGCCTCACGCGGACTGTGGCTGGCCGTTTCAACCCGTCTGGCCTGGCGCACACGGTCCTGCAGCTCAATGAACTGGCGTTCGCGCATGGCGAGTTCGGGCGCAAGGTTTCGATCGATGTAGAGCCACAGGGCCAGGTTGGCAAGCCCCAGCAACAGCAGCAGAAGCGGAACCCAGCGGTTCAGGCGCCAGAGGGCGCCTATCAGGGCGGCCGGCTTCATCGCACCCCTCCCCTGACCTCGACATTGAAACGGACCAGCCCCTCTCCCCCCTGGCTTTCATCCATCTGCTGCGACAGGATGGCCACCTCGGAAAAGAAGCTGGACCTGGCCAGGTTGTCGAGCAGAGCCTGCAGGTCCTTGACATCTCTGGCTTCTCCCGACAAACGCACCCTCCCCTCCTTGAACTGGGGATGAACCGAGCTGACACGGACGTTGGCCGGTAAAACCTGCTCGATATGACCGAGCAGCAGACTCCATCGGTAACTGTCGCGCTCGATGACCTGGTTGGCGAAGCGGATTTTCTTAAGCAGCGACTGAAATTCCTCCTCACCGACCGGCTCGGCCTGCCGTTCAATGCCCAGCTGCTGGCGCAACTCGGCAATGTGGGCATCAAGGCGGGTCAGCTGGGTCTGCCCCGACCTGAGGTAGTAGAGGTTGCTGCCAAGCAGGAACAGAAGCAGCACGCTGACGATCAGGTACAGGGTGTAGATCGCCCTGCGGTTCAGGTGCTGTCGGGTGGCCAGGTTGATGGTCGGTTTCATGGCTTCAGCGCATCATCCGTTCGGCGGCTCCTGCCGCGGCGGCAAAGCTGACCAGGCGCGACGCCGGCAGGTCATCGACTCCCGCGGCATGGCGGTCAAATCTTGGGTCGAGAAGTTGCACCTCGGTTTCGAAAATACTCGCGGCGGCGTCCACAAGTTCCTCCGGCTGTTCCCAGTCAGTGTGCAGGCTGACCCGTGCCCGGGTGATGTCGGGATGGGCCTCGCGCGCCCCGGCCAGAGAACGGTTCATTTCCTGGAACATCAAACGCGCATCAGCAGCCAGGTCCCGGCAGCGGACGAAAACGGTACGGCCATCCACCAGATAGCGGATACTGAACGAGCCACCCTCGACAGCCAGCAGAACAGTATCTTCGCCGAAGTCAGAGACAAATCGGTACCAGTTGCAGAGCTGGGCACTGTGAAAATCGACCAGCACCGCCTGCAGGCCGGCCGCCTCAAAGGCAGATTCGAACTGCTCGACCACAGACCGGTTTACCAGGGCCACCAGGACCCGGTAGCGGCCACTTTCCTGCTGTCCCATCAACTGGTAGTCGAGCTGGACTCCCTGGGGCGGGCCGGGAAGATGGGATTTGAGCTGCCAGCGCAGGATATCAAGTCCCTCGTCATGCGAGCCGAAGGGGGCCTCAACCTCGGTCAGCAGCTGCCGGCCGCAGCCATCTGGCAAGGCCACGGCCACCCGCTCTTCCCTGCCGGCCAGGGGAGCCACCAGCTCGCGCAGGCGGCCGGCAAACCCGTCGACATCGGTCAGGTTGGGCTCACGCGACCCGACCCGGATCAGACCATCGGGAAGCCGCAGCAGCCGCGCGCCGGTCACCAGGCGGTCCCTGCCGTGACGTTGCATCGCCACGGCTTTCAGATCAGTGGAGCCGAGATCGACCCCGAGGTAGGTACGGCGTATCAGTGCCACTCTCAACCCTCGATAAAGGTCACGCGGTTGATTTCGTCCAGGCTGGTCGCGCCCTCGACCAGCTTCTCGACCGCCGCCTGGCGGAGAAAAACGGTTCCGGCCTGACGGGCGGCCTCCTTGAGGCGGCTGACCGGGGTCTTGTTCGCGATCATCTCACGCAGGTCGTCGTTCATATCGAGCAGTTCGACGATGGCGCTTCGGCCGTGATAGCCGGTGCCGTTGCATTCCCGGCAGCCAACCGCCCGGTAAAAAGTCTGCCCGGCGTATTGCTCCGGGGCCAGTCCGTTCTGCCGAAGCGTTTCGGCATCGTAATGTACCGGCTGACGGCAGTGGACGCACAGCTTGCGCACCAGGCGCTGGGCAGCCACACAGTTGAGACAGGAGACGAAATTGTACGGATCGATGCCCATGTGCAGGAAGCGCCCGAGCACATCAAAGACATTGTTGGCATGCACGGTGGTAAAGACCAGGTGACCGGTCAGAGCCGACTGGACGGCGATCTGGGCCGTCTCCGGGTCGCGTATCTCGCCGACCATGATCTTGTCGGGGTCGTGGCGCAGAATCGACCTCAATCCTCTGGCGAAGGTCAGTCCCTTCTTTTCGTTGACCGGAATCTGCAGAATCCCCTTGAGCTGGTACTCGACGGGATCCTCGATGGTGATGATCTTTTCCTGTTCGTTGTAGATCTCGTTCAGGGCGCCGTACAGGGTGGTGGTCTTGCCCGAGCCGGTCGGGCCGGTCACCAGCACCATCCCGTAAGGTTCCCGGATAAGGCGGCGCATGCGCGCCAGTTCACGCTCCGAGAAGCCGAGTACATCGAGAGTGAGCCCTTTCAGATCGCGGGCGATACTCTCCTTGTCGAGGATACGGATGACCGCGTCCTCCCCGAAGACACTCGGCATGATCGACACGCGGAAGTCGATCGATTTGCCCTGCATGCGCACCTTGAAACGTCCGTCCTGGGGGATGCGCCGCTCGGAGATGTCGAGTTCGCTCATGACCTTAATGCGCGAAATGATCGGGCTCTGGAACCGGGCGTCCAGTGGGTCGGTCGCCCGGAAAAGAACGCCGTCGACCCTGTACTTGATGATCACGCCATCGGGGCCGGTTTCGATGTGGATGTCGGATGCCCGCTTCTGCAGGGCATCATAAAGGGTTGAGTCGATCAGGCGGATGATGGGGCTGGAATCATCGGTCAGCTTCTCGATGGAGAGGACCTCCTCTCCCTTGTCGGTCTCCTTGACCAGGTGAAGCTTGAAGTCCTCGGAGACCTCCTGGAGCATCTGCTTGCTGCCCTCGGCACGCTCAAGGACCCGCTCTATCTGCCCGGCGGCCGCCACCACCAGGGTCAGGGGGGTATCGAGCAGCAGTTCGAGATCGTCGAAAGCCGCGACATCCGACGGATCCGCCATGGCGATGACCAGGTGGCGACCGTCCCGCCGGATCGGCAGGAAACGGTACCTTTCGATCAGCCCCGAAGACATCTCCTGCAGCAGTTCGGCATCCGGCTCGAAACTTTTCAGGTCGATATAATCGAGATTGAACTGGGCGGCGAGGGCCTGGGCCAGCTCGTCTTCGCTGAACAGCCCTTCAGCCAGGCCGACCTGGCCGAAACGGCCGCCGCCGGCCGCGATCCGCTCCAGGATCAGTTTCACCTGGGCCGGAGCGAGTGCGCCCATGTCGACCAGGATGTCCCCCAGTTTTTTGCGCTGAAACTTCATTGGTGCGTCCCTCTAGCCCCCAACCGTGCCGGCCAGCTGGAAAATGGGGAAATACATGGCGACAACGATGCCGCCGATCAGCAGACCCATGCTGGCCATCATGACCGGTTCAATCATGGTGGTCAACCGATCCAGGCGACGTTCAACCTCGGTTTCGTAGTAGTCGGCGACATCGGCCAGCATGTCGGGGAGAGAGCCGCCTTTTTCACCGACCCCGATCATGCGCAGGGCGATATTGGGAAAGAACCCGCAACGCTCGAAGCTCTCTGACAGCCCCATCCCCTCTTCGACCCGGCGAATCGCGGCGACAATGGCCGATTCGAGCACCCGGTTGTTCAGGGTGCCGCGCGCCATTTGCAGAGCCTGGACGATGGGCACCCCGCTGAGCAGAATGGTCCCCAGCGTGCGACAGAAACTGAGCAGTGCATATTCGGTCAGCAGCGCGCCGAAAAAAGGGACTTTGAGCTTGAACCTGTCAAAAAGAAAGGCCCCTTTTTCGGTCAGCAGAGCAGATCGTACCAGAACAGCGGCAAGGACCACACCAGCAATCAGCAATGGCAGGGCGCCGACCATGCCATTGGCGACGGTGATCAGGACCCGGGTTAGAAAAGGCAGCTCCACCTTGGCGTCGGCATAGATCTGGCTGAAGCTGGGAACCACGTAGAGCATCAGGAAAAGGACAACCGCCACAACCGCGATGGTGAGCAGCATCGGATAGAAGGTGGCATTGCGCACCCGCGCCTTGATGGCCTCGAGGCGCTTCTGATACTCGATGTAGCGCGCCAGCGTGACCGGCAGGTCACCGGTGCGCTCCCCGGCCCGGATCGATGCGACGTACAGGTAGGGGAAAAAGCGGGGGAATTTGCCCATGGCATCGGACAGAGAGGAACCGCCCTTGACCTCCTCACGAATGGAACGCAGCACGTCAAGCATGGCGCCGGGTTCCTGTCGTTCGATCAGTGTGTCGAAAATCTGCAGAATCGGAAGGCCGGCCTTGAGCAGAACAAGAAATTCCTGATTGAAGGAGAGAAAGCGTCGGCTGGTCCAACGCCCTCCGCCTGACCCGGCAAGGCCGGAGAGAACTCTGCGACGGATACGGAAAACATAGAACCCCTGCTCTTCGAGCTGCTCGCGCAGCATCGAGGAACTGACCGCTTCAAACTGCCGTTCAACCACACGGCCGTCCGATGTTCCGATTTTGCAGGAGAAGGTCGGCATGGTCCGAGAATGTACCACAAGTTGCCGATTTTTTTTAGTCTTGATTTGTTTTGGCCAGGCCGTCTTAGCCGAACGCCACGCCTGAAATCGAGAGACCGACCAAAGGTCTGCAACGGGCCGAGCCGACGGTTTCTGACCCAAAAAGGCCGAACCCGCAAGGGGTCCGGCCACGAAAAAAACGTCCACAGGTACGGATATCAGTAACTGAGCGGGTTGTGCTCAACGCCATGGCAGTTGAGCAGACAGGAACCGTGTCGGCTGCCGACGCCGGTCGCCTTGAATTCACGCTTGCCGTCGGCATTGGGCGCGACTACGTCTTCGTTGAAACGGATCAGGTACTGGTACTGGCTGCTGCCGTGGGCGTCGTGACAGGTATGGCAGGAGGTTCCCGGCAGATTCTTCGCGCTGTTCCCCTGGATGTGCAGGGCATGATACGGGAAGCTCTCGTTGCTCAGGATGCTGGTGCGGTCGTGGCAGCTGTAGCAGAGCTCGTAGGCAAAGCGGCTCTCGGGGCGTTCGTCGGAGGTATCGTAATTCTTTTTCAGCAGCCCGGCGTAATTCGACCCGTGGGGCCCCTGGGGGCCGGTCGGATCATCACTGCCGTGACAGTCGCCGCAGGTGAGCCGGCTGATCTCGCCAGGTTTCTCCTGCCTCTCGTTGTAGGGCGAAAGCAGGCTGATGACATAGAGATTGCGCCCTTCGGCCTCTACCGGGTGGTAGGACTTGTTGGTGGGAGCGAACTCGGCGTGCTTGTTGGTCGAACCGATCGGCAGGTTGGCACTTTCGGCATGGCAGCGGTAGCAGACCTCGTATTCGTTTTCGATGGCGCCGCGCAGATTGCCGACCCGCCGACCGTACAGCCCCCGGTAGGGCTGGTCGTTGTCGACCAGGTGCGGGTGGTGGCAGTCAACGCATTCAACGTGACGGGCGGCGTTGACCTGCTCCTCGGGAAGGCGTTCCTGGGGATGATGCACACCGCGGCTCTTCTCCACCGGATGCCGGTAGGGCTTCTGAAATTCTCTTTCGATATTCTCCAGGCGGGCTTCCTGGGTCAAGGCACCGGAACGAATCATCTGTTCGCGATTCGATTGACTGCCGTGGCACCTGAAACAGACAGCCTCCTCGCCTCGAATCGCCATGGCCATGCCGCGGTGACAGGCCCGACAACTCTTCGGCAGCAGTTGCCTGTCGCCATGGGCGCCATCGAGAACGGTCTTGGAGGTGTAGCGGGCAGCCCCGGCCGAACCAAGGCCGGCACAGATGCTCACAAGCAACAGGAACAGGATTGCGGAAAACCTCATCACAGGTTGTGCCCGTTGAAGGGGGCCCCTCCCTTGTCGGTGTGGCACTGGGCGCAGGTATTGTCGTAATCGGCCTGCTCGTCGGTACCGTTGGAATCGTAGTTGGCCCAGAAAGGCAGCGTGTAGCTGACCCCGTTATTGGTGTCTAGATGGGGGTTGTGGCAGGTGGTGCACTGCAGCCGTCCCTGGCCGTCGAGCTTGACGTCCGGGTCGGCCGGCAGGGAATAGACCGACTTGCCGGGCTGTGCGCTGATATAGGCCGCCACGGTGGCGTCGTAAACAAAGGAGACAGGATGGCTGGCGGCGAAGTCGTTGGTCGTGTTGTCCAGCGGGTCGAAGATCTTGGTCTTGTCGGTGATGGTGCTCTGGGTCATGGCGATGGTGACGCCATTGGCCATCTCACCAATGGCGGTGGCGCCATCGTGACAGCTCAGGCAGAGCTTGGTGGCGCCATTGGGATATTCGACACCGTTGGTGCCGTTCGGCTCGTACTTGCTGGTCGCGGTAATGGCCGCGTCGTCAATGGCGATCCGGGCCGAATCAGGCCCGTTGTCGAACAGGGGGAAGCTGCCCATGCGCACAGGATTCTTCCTGTTCCACAGGGGAGTCTGCGGCGTGCCGCCGTGCGGCGTGTGACAGTAGACACAGATACGGGTGTCGTTGTCGCTGTCGGGACCATCATCAACGGCCTGGGGCCCTCCGTGGGTGGCCAGGCGCGACAGGTTGTGGGGATTGTCGTTGACACCGCCGTTGTAGCCGAGCAGCAGGGTCGGGTCCACGGCCAAAAGACGCTGCGGCACAGCGGAAAACAGCAGTGCCAGAATCGTGACCCAAAGGATAAGACTGCGAGAATACTGCATTCTGTCACCTGTCAAAAAAAGGGGACTACACCGCCTTTTCAGGAAATGCAATGCCGGTGCCAACCTCGGCCGGCCATCAGGGAGCCTTGAGATACTGAAAAAGCTGCAGCCGGTGGTTGTAGCTGTCAACCACGTACAACCGGTCCAGGTCATCGAAAAAGAGTCCCGCCGGCAGGGAAAACTGCCCCCGGTCCTGGCCGGGCTCACCGAAAAAGAGCAGCAGCTGCCCGGCGCGGTCGAAAACCTGGATGTTGCCGAAGGCGGCGTCGGCGACATAGACATGCCCGTCGCTGTCGAGGGCGATACCGCGCGGCCGGGCGAAACTGCCGGGGATGTCACCGAGCTTGCCGATGCTGCCGAGACTGCGTCCGTCCGCGGAGATCAGTTCGACCCGAAAATTGATCGAATCGACCACAAAAAGTGTTCCGTCCCCGGAGACAGCAATATTGGCAGGGCGGTTGAATTTGCCGTCCTCGGTCAGCAGGCTGCCAACCCGACGCACCAGCTTCCCCTCCGGGGAGAAGACCAGCACTTCTCCGAGCAGTACATCGGCGACATGGAGCTGCCCACCGGGACCCAGCGCCAGCCCGGCCGGGCGCTGAAACAGCTTGTGTTTCCAAACATCCCGCAGACGCCCGTCGGCGCTGACAACCAGAATGACCCCCAGAGAGCCATCGGAAATGTAGAGCCTGTCCCGACGGGCATCATAGGCGACACCGAGGGGAGATTCGAGCCCCTGGCTGTCGAAGCGTTCCAGGGGAACAACCCGCTTGCGCGCCAGGTCAAACAGAACCAGGCGTCGAGCCAGGGGATCCGTCACCCAGACCCGTCCCCGGCCATCCGCGACCACCCCGTAGGGCGAAAGCAGCGGCACGCCTTCGGCCTCGGCACCGGTCAGCCAGCTGAAAAATCCGCCCTTTTCCTGCTCCCGACGGTCGGGG
>RFIO01000413.1 GCA_003695205.1 Deltaproteobacteria bacterium | reverse complement strand
TCATGCCGGCGAACGGGTGCTGAACCGGCTGGTACCGGGCGGCTTCCGTCACGTTCGGCAGAGCCTGCGTGTCGTCGATCAGCTGGAGCGGGACGGACGGGGACTGAACCTGACCAGCGAGGTTCGAAACGGCATTGTCTGCCATTCCAAGGGAGAGGGGCCGCTGGTTGATCCGGATCCCGCTCTGCGACCGGCCACCTGCGAGGGGGAGGTGGTGCGCCTGTCCGACCTGGTGGCGTACGTCAACCATGATCTCGATGATGCCCTGCGCGGTGACCTTGTTCGTCCGGAGGACCTGCCCGCGGACCTGGTTGCTGCGCTCGGCGAGAGGCACGGCCAACGTATCGGCACGCTGGTTGAGGATATGATCGCTACAACCCTCAGGCGCAACGACGGACATATCCATCTGTCCGATGAACGTGCCGAGGCCATCCTGATCTTGCGAGACTGGCTGAGTTCCCACGTCTACCGGGCACCCGAGGTCGACCGGGAATTCGACAAGGCAGCAAGGATTCTTGAAGAGTTGTTCGGCTATTTCGGGGAAAGGCCCGAGGCCTTGTCAGATTTTGGCGGGACCTGGGACCGGGTTGAACCGCGAGAGGAGCGGATAGCCGATTTTCTGGCTGGCATGACCGATCGTTTTGCCCTTAATCTCTATCGGAAGCTCTTTTTTCCAGAACCCTGGAAGGTCGTGTAACTGACTGGAAAACAAGAGTCTTTGACCTTGGGACGCTTGACATCGCGTTGTGGTGTTTGCTAGCTTTAATGAACTTGAGTGCCATGGCCGAATCGCGACAATTCTATCTGGTGGCTCGGTGCGGAGAACTGAGGCTGGCGATTCCCGTTGCCTTGCTGCGGGAGGTCCTCGAGGCCGATTCGGTTGCCTGGACCGAAGGTGATTCCTGCCTTGGAGGCCTGATCGTCTGGCAGGGACGTTCTCTTTTCGCGCAGCCGCTTTCGCAGTTGCCCGGTTGGCGCCAGAGCCATGAAGGCCATTGCCGGCACCTGCTGGTGGTGGAGGCGGACAGGGCCCTGCATGGGCTGCTTGTTGACGATATTGTTGGCATTTTCCCGGCCGAAGGCTTTATACTGCACGATGTGCCGGAGATCCTGAGAAGCCCCGACCTGCTCTATGGGCGCCTGGCGGTTCGGAACGCCGAGGTGATGGTTGTCTGCGGGCGGAACTTCTTTGCCGGATTCGCTGAAGCCGGAGGGTCGACATGAAGGCCTTTCTGCTGAAGACGGGAAGGCTGGATCTGGCGCTGGAGGCAGACCGGGTTGACCGGGTGGTCGAGATGCCGCCCCTGTTTCGATTGCCCCAGATTCCGGAGCCTTTCGCCGGTGTCTGTCTGCTCGATGAAAAACCGGTGGTGATTCTGGAGCCGGGAACACCCGGGCCGCCGGGGGGCGAGGCCGGCTACCTTGTGATCGTGCACAGCCGGTCAGGCGTTATCGGTCTGCCGGTATCAGATGTTCCGACCGTTCTGGCTGTCGACCGGACCGGGGAGGATGCCGATGACGAACCGGCTGCCGATTGGCAGACGGGTTGGGTTGCAAGCCGGGGGTCGCGGTGGCCGCTGCTCGAGATCGACCGCCTGATCCCGGTTCAATGTATGTGACGGTGGCTGCCGTCAAACAAGACGAGGAGGCTTTCCATGGGCAAGAGACTGCTGCTGGCCGATGACAGCATCACCATCCAGAAGGTTATTGGTATCACCTTCGCCAATGAAGATTTCGATCTCGATATCGTCGACAATGGTGATGCAGCCCTGGAGCGGGCCCGGGCCGATCAGCCCGATATCATCCTTGCTGATGTCTACATGCCCGGAAAGAACGGTTATGAGCTCTGCCAGGCGATCAAGAACGACCCCGCTCTGCGCCAGGTACCTGTACTGCTGCTGGCGGGGACCTTCGAGCCCTTCGACGAGGACAAGGCCCGCCAGGCCGGTGCCGATGCCTGGATCGCAAAGCCATTTGAGTCCCAGGCGCTGATTGACAAAGTTGACGAACTGCTTGCCCAGGCGGCCGCAGCTCCGGAGCCCGAGCCCGTTGCTGAACCCGAGCCTGTTGCTGAACCCGAGCCTGTTGCTGAACTCGAGCCTGTTGCTGAACTCGAGCCTGTTGCTGAACTCGAGCCTGTTGCTGAACCCGAGCCTGTTGCTTTTGCCGCGGACGTGGATGTGACGGCGGGCGAGGAAGACGTGGTCGATCTCGGAGATGAGGATATCTGGGTCGATGAAGCCGACCTGGAACTGGTCGAAGAGGAGTTTGACCTCGAAGAACCTGAGGTGGCGGTCGAGCCCGAACCGGTCGCTGCCGCGGAAGAGCCTGTCGCTTCTGTCGAGGAACTCGTTGAGTCGGCGGAAGAACCCGCCGTCGCCTTGGATGAACCGGCCGCGGCAGAGGAGCCTGCCGTCGCCGATGACGACATCTGGGGAACTATCAGTTTCGATGAGGACGAATTGTCGCCGGCCGAGGCGGCGGTCGACGAGCCGGAAATGACCGCCGCTGACGTCGTGGAGCCCGAGGCGGCCGTCGAATCCGGAGCCCAGGCTGTCTCGGCCACCGATGCATTCGCCACGGAGGGAGAAGACCTCTGGCAGGAGACGGAGGACGAAATTTTCGATCTCGACGATGTCGATGTCATCGATGAGGAAGAACTTCTGGCCGAACCCGAGCCTGTCACCGAAACCGCTGTTGAGGCCGAACCTCAGCAGGTTACGGCCGCCGAACCTGGGGGTGGGGCAGAGCCGGTCGACCAGGAGGTTGACGTCAGTGATTTCGAGTGGGGCGCGACAGACCTAGAGGCTCCCGCTTCCGAATTCGAGGTTCCCGAGGCGGTCGAACTGGCCGAAGGCGACGAGACCGAGCCCGAGGTCATTCCGGAGGGCGGGGCCGCCGCCGGGTTGGAAACTGCAGCTGAACCCTCGGAAGAGCCCGCCACCTTCGACTCCGCCGGACAGGTTGAGCGGCAGGTCGCGGCGCTGGACGAGGCTGCCATCGAGGCAATTGTCGAGAAGGTTGCCGGGCGCGTGATTGAACAGCTGGCCGGAACCGTTCTGGAGCGCATCGCCTGGGAGGTCGTTCCCGACCTGGCCGAGAGTTATATCAAGGAGGAACTTCGCAAGATACGCGAGGCCGTCTAGCCCGGACTGTTCATGAGGGTTCGTCGCGAAACCGGTGAGGGGGCACGGCCAGAAATGACGGGCCAGCGCCGGTTGCCGCGAAGGCTTTCGTGAACAGTTCGTGCTCATCCGGGTCGGCAGCGGTTTTGCCGCGGAAAATCTGAGTTTTGGTGTCATTGACGCCGCAAGTGGGGATTGCTAGAATCCCCACTTCTTTTTTACCCAATCTGCAAGTGAGGCAAGGCGAAGATGGACCAGGGACTGCCAAAGGGATACGAACCGAGTGACGTTGAGCTGAAGTGGTACCGGCAGTGGGAAGAGGACGGCTGCTTCCATGCCGATGAAAATTCACCGCGGCCGCATTATTCCATCGTTATCCCTCCGCCCAATGTCACCGGGGTGCTGCACATGGGGCACGCCCTCAACAATACCCTGCAGGATGTTCTGTGCCGCTACAAGCGCATGACCGGGCACGAGGTCCTGTGGATGCCCGGCACCGACCATGCCGGGATTGCCACCCAGAACGTGGTGGAAAAGCAGCTTGCGGCCGAGAATCGTGACCGGCATGACCTCGGCCGGGAGGCCTTCATCGAGCGGGTCTGGCAGTGGCGCGAGGAGTCCGGCGGTCAGATTATCAATCAGCTCAAACGGCTTGGCGCCTCCTGCGACTGGCGCCGGGAGCGTTTTACCATGGACGAGGGGCTGTCGAAGGCGGTCCGTGAAGTCTTCGTCACCCTCTATGAGCAGGGGCTGATCTATCGGGCCAACCGGCTGATCAACTGGTGTCCGCGTTGCCATACCGCCCTGTCCGATCTTGAGGTCGAACACGAGGACCGCAAGGGGCACATCTGGCACCTGCGCTACCCGGTGATTGGCAGCGACCGTCATCTCGTGGTCGCGACCACCAGGCCGGAGACCATGCTGGGTGACACCGCTGTCGCGGTGCATCCGGAGGATGAGCGCTATGCCGGACTGGTCGGTCAGAAGGTGCTGCTGCCCCTTGTGGATCGCGAAATTCCCATCATCGCCGACGAGTATGTCGACCGGGAGTTTGGCACCGGGGTGGTCAAGATCACGCCGGCTCACGACTTCAACGACTTTGAAGTCGGCAAGCGTCACAATCTTGAAGAAATCAACATCTTCGATGAATCCGCCGTGGTCAACGAGAATGGCGGCCCCTACAGGGGGCTTGGCCGCGACGAGGCCCGCAAGCGCGTTCTCGAGGATCTCGAGGCCCGGGGGCTGCTCGAGCGGGTCGAGGATCACGCCAACGCGGTGGGCGAATGCTACCGCTGCCACTCGGTCATCGAACCCTGGCTGTCCAAGCAGTGGTATGTCAAGGTCGGTCCGCTGGCCGAAGAGGCCATCAGGGCGGTCGAGGACGGACGCACCCGCATCGTGCCCGAACACTGGACCAAGACCTACTACGAATGGATGCACAACATCCAGGACTGGTGCATCAGCCGGCAGATCTGGTGGGGGCATCAGATACCGGCCTGGTTCTGTGACGACTGCGACGAGATCACCGTGTCACGCGAGGATGCCGCAACCTGCGCCCACTGCGGCAGTGCCAATATCCGGCGTGAAACCGACGTGCTCGACACCTGGTTCTCCTCGGCCCTGTGGCCCTTCTCGACCATGGGCTGGCCAGAACAGACCGATACCCTGAAAAAGTTCTACCCGACCTCCTGCCTGGTCACCGGCTTCGATATCCTCTTTTTCTGGGTGGCCCGCATGATGATGATGGGCCTGAAGTTCATGGGCGAGGTCCCCTTCAAAGAGGTCTACATCCACGCCCTGGTGCGGGACGCCCAGGGTCAGAAGATGAGCAAGAGCAAGGGGAATGTTATCGATCCGCTGACCGTGATCGACGACTACGGTACCGATGCCTTCCGCTTCACCCTGGCCGCATTCGCCGCCATGGGACGAGATATCAAGCTGTCGACCGACCGCATTGCCGGCTATCGCAACTTCGTCAACAAGTTGTGGAATGCCAGCCGCTTCGCCCTGATGAACCTGGAGGGTTTTGATCCTGCCGGCTGTCGCCCGGCCGATTTCGAACTGTCCGCCGCCGACCAGTGGATTCTCACCCGGCTGAGGGAGACCATCGGCCAGACCCGGCAGGCGCTGGACGAATACAAGTTCAACGATGCCGCTTCCGCGCTCTACAGCTTTACCTGGCACCAGTTCTGCGACTGGTACGTTGAACTGGTCAAGGACGACCTCTACGGGGATGATGCCGACGCCCGGCAGCGTGTGCAGGCCGTCCTCTACACCGTCCTGGAGCAACTGCTGCGACTGCTGCATCCCTTCATGCCCTTTGTGACCGAGGAGATTTGGCAGGCGCTGCCGGGTGAGCGGCCGAGCCGTTACATCATGCAGACCGGCTATCCCGACACGGACAGTCTGGGAGCTGATGCCGACCAGGCCGAACGCATGGAGCAGGTGATGGAGGTGATCCGCGGCATCCGCAATATCCGTGGTGAAATGGATATCGCACCCAGCCGCAAAATCGCCGTGGTCCTCGATTGCAGGGACGAGGCCGCCGTCGATGTGGTGCGCCACGGGGAGGGTTACATCCGCAGCCTTGCCAAGGTGGACGAGCTGACCTTCGGCGTCGGCGTCGAGCGCCCGGCCCAGTCGGCGACCCAGGTGGCCGGGTTGGTTGAGATTCTGGTTCCGCTCGCGGGACTGATCGACCTGGCAGAGGAGGAAAAGCGACTGGGCAAGGAGATTGCCAAAGCGCAGAAGGATGTCGATTTCTTCGATAAAAAGCTCTCCAACGAGAAGTTTGTCGCCAACGCGCCCGCCCACGTGCTGGAGAAGGACCGGGCCAAGCAGGCGGCCGCCCGGGAGAAGCTGGAGGTGCTGCAGAAGAGCCTGGAGCGCATACGGGCGCTTATGTAGCC
>RFIO01000412.1 GCA_003695205.1 Deltaproteobacteria bacterium | reverse complement strand
GAGGGGGACGATGGTGTCCATAAAAAACTGTCGCGTAGGGGTTCAGTTTCTCATTCTCTTTGGGGTCTGCGGCCTGCTGCTGATCCTGACGGCCGGTATCGGCTATCTGGGCATTCAAAAGGTTGGCCGACAGGCCACCCAGGCCATGGAAAATGAAGGGATGTTCGCGGAAATCGCCGCTGCGGTCACCGTCGACAGCCTTGGCCTGCGCCGATACGAAAAAGACAGTTTTCTCAATATCGCCAAACCTGAGAAGGTCGCCTCCTACCAGAAAAAGTGGCACAAAACCTTTCAGAAGCTGGAAAAACACCTCGATCAGCTGGCAGCCCTCAGCCGGACCCCTGAAACCCGACAGGCGGTCGAAAAAATGAAGCGGGGCGCGTTAAACTACCGCACCGGCATCAATCTGGTCTGGCAGAAGATGAGCGCGGGGGAAATCAGGGATCCGGCGGCCGGCAATCACGCCATCAAATCGTACAAAGGTCCGATTCGTGATCTGATCGAAACAGCTTTTTCTCTCTCCATGTCCGCCAACGAAAGACTTGAACAGACACCTGCCGTCCTCAACAACTTCGCCGCCAAAACCCAGTGGGGCATGACACTGACGGGAGTGCTGGCACTTGTTGTGTTCGCGGCTCTCGGCTTTTTCATGACCCGGAACATCACCTCACCCCTGAAAAGACTGGTCGAGATGATCCGGGAGATGGAAAACGGCCACCTTGAAAAACGCCTCCACCTTGACCGGCAGGATGAATTCGGCCAGGTGGCCACCGCCATGGACGCTCTAGCCGACTGCCTCGAACACGAGATGGTCGGCAACCTGGAAAAACTCGCCAGCGGTAACCTGACCTTCGAGGTTGTGCCGCGCGACGAACGCGACCGGGTGCGCGGCGCCCTCAAAAAGCTGGCCCTGGATCTGAACGAGATCATGGAGCGCATCCAGACCGCCGGAGAGCAGATCGCCGCCGGCAGCATGCAGGTCTCCAACAGCAGCCAGTCGCTGTCGGAATCCGCCACCGAATCG
>RFIO01000004.1 GCA_003695205.1 Deltaproteobacteria bacterium | reverse complement strand
TTTGGCCTTGATCAACTGGCTGATGGTGCGCATGGTGGTCGTCTTGCCGGCGCCGTTGGCGCCGAGAATGGTGACGATCTCGCCCTTGCGCACCTGCAGTGAAATCCCCTTGATGGCTGCGATGCTGCCGTAGGAGACATGCAGATCCTCTATTTCAAACAGGACATCACTCATCGTCGTCCTCACTTCCCAGGTAGGCCTCGATTACGGCCGGGTTCCGCTGAATCTCGTCCGGGGTGCCTTCGGCGATCTTCTTGCCGAAATTGATCACTGTCAGGTAGTCGGTCGCCTCCATGACCATATCCATGTCGTGCTCGATCAGCAGGATGGTGATGCCCCGGTCGCGGATCTTGAAAATGGTTTCGAGCAGCTGCAGGGTCTCGGCGTCATTGAGACCGGCGGCCGGCTCGTCAAGGATCAGCAGGGTCGGATCGACAGCCATGGCACGGGCCATCTCCACCCGGCGCTGGATGCCGTAGGGGAGGCTGCCCGCCGGCACGGCGGCGTACTGGCTCAGGTTGAAGAAGTCGAGCTGTTCTTCCACCTTTTTCCAGTTCTCCAGTTCGTCGCGCTTTGAACCGGGGGTGTGAACGATGCCGTGCCACCAGCCCTGACGACTGCGGATGTGCCGGCCGCTCATGACATTCTCGGCTACGGACATCTCGCCGAACAGGCGGATGGTCTGGAAGGTGCGCACGATGCCGCGCGCCACCACCTGGTTCGGCGTCATGCCGACAAGGTTCTCGCCGCGCCAGAGGATTTCCCCTTCCTCGGGCCGGTAGATGCCGGTGATATTGTTGAATACCGTCGTTTTACCGGCGCCGTTGGGACCGATCAGGCCGTAGATCTGCCCTGGTTCGACGGTCATGGTCAGATCATCGACCGCGACCAGGCCACCGAAGCGCTTGGTGACGTTCTTCAGTTCCAGCCGGTTAGTTGCCATGACCGCCCTCCTTCACCAGAAAGGCCGGGATGCGGCCGAACTTGGCCGGCCAGATGCCGCGCGGACGCAGGATCATCGCCAGGATCATGGCGAAGCCGAAGATGAAGAAACGCCAGGTGGCGAACTCACGGAAGATCTCCGGCAGCACGAACATGACAAAGACGCCGAGCAGCACGCCGGGCACCGAGGAACCACCGACGATAACGATACTGAAGAAGAGGACCGACTGGATGAAGTCGAAGGCCTC
>RFIO01000411.1 GCA_003695205.1 Deltaproteobacteria bacterium | reverse complement strand
GCGTATCGCCCTGTTCGTATTGTTGCTGCTTTGCCCCCTGTCCGTCTGGGCGGTGGATGATGACCTGCCGCCGCTGATCGAGGTGCGCGGTTCGGCGGTGCTGGAGGTGCCGGCCGACCAGGTCGCCTTCAGTGTCGGTGTCAGCACCGAAGCCGCGACCGCCGACCGGGCCATGGACCTGAACAGCCGGGCGATGCGCGCCGTCGAACAGGCCCTGCTCGCCCAGGGGCTGAAAAAGGGGGACTATCGAAGCGGACAGCTGCTGCTACGGCCGCGCTGGAGCAGCCGGCCGGTCGGGTCGAGCAACGCCTGGCAGCCGAAACTGGACGGCTACACCGCGCGCAACGAGTTTCTGGTGGAGACGGGCCGCCTCGACCGGGTCGGCGAAATCCTGGTGGCGGCGACCCGCGCCGGCGCCAACAATATCGGCCAGCTGCGCTTCACCGTCGCCCAACCTGAAAAACACCGGGCACAGGTCCTGTCAGAAGCCGTGCACAATGCCCGACTGGAGGCGGAAACCGCCGCCAGAGCCGCCGGGGTCAGGCTGGGACGCCTGTACCACCTCACCGTAGGCGACGCGGCCCCGACACCGGTCATGGCCGCAGAGGCAATGCCGCGCACCCTTTCGGCGCGCACACCACCGCCGGTAGTAGCGCCGCAGAACCTGGAAATTCGCGCCGATGTGCGCCTGATGTACGAAATCGAAGAGAAATAGCGGCAGGCGCCCCTCTTCCTTCAAGGGGCTGCGTCAACCAGACCTTGCTATTCCAGGGCCTTTTCGGTCTTGTGGATCATGGCGTCCTTGTTGTGCACGCCGGCATCCAGGCCCTCACCAATCGTCCGGACCACGAGGTCGACGCCGGCAACGAACAGCGCCAGGGCGAGCAGATGCCAGAGCAGCTTGCGCTTGAACAGAAAGAGCAGCACCAGCAGCCCGCCGCCGACGGCGACCGGAACCGGCCACCGCAGGGCAAAGGCCACCGCCTGATCGATCAGGGTTTGGACATCCATCGCCTAATCCTCCCCGGTACCGTTCAGGCGCACCAGCAGGCAGGCGAGAAACCGGCCGTCGATGGCGCGC
>RFIO01000410.1 GCA_003695205.1 Deltaproteobacteria bacterium | reverse complement strand
CTTTTCCGCCAGCTCAGCGTTAGATCGCACTTCGCTTGTGCGACGTAGCTTCCAGCTACGTCTCCGCGCTCAATCCCAATCTGCCTTGATCTGACGAAAAATCCCTCGCCCTTGAAGCGGGGAAAGGCCGAGGTCAGTCTTTCCCCAACTGGCAGCCGGAGATGGCTGTTGCCCTTTTTCCAACTGCAGCCCTTTTCCCTTGTACCTGGCGCCTTTTGCCTTCAGGTGAGGGGCGGTGCTTTCCCGCCAGCTCGTGACCAACGCTGCGCGTTGGAGATGTCCGAAGTCAGAGCGCTTCGCTGTCAGATGTCCGAAAATGCTTTTTCCGACTTCCGACTTCCGACTTCTGATTTCCGACTTCTGACTTCTGACTTCTTCATGCGTGGTGCGCCTGATGTCTTCGCTGTCGGACCACCTCAAAAAGGGCAATGCCTGCGGCAACGGAGGCATTGAGGGACTCGACCTGTCCGGTCATTGGGATTGATATCAGGGCGTCACAATGGCGTCGGACATTGGGGCGCAGCCCGGTCCCCTCAGCACCGACAACCAGGGCGACCGGGCCGGTCAGATTGGTCCCGAACAGATCGTTGGCATCGGCTTCACCGGCCAGCCCGTAGACCCAGACCTGCCGCTCCTTGAGTTGGTCGATGGCACGAGCGAGGTTGGTTACCTGGCAGACCGGCAGATGGTTGAGGGCGCCGGCGGAAGTTCGCTCGGCCACGGGAGTCACCGGGCAGCTGCGATCTTTGGGCAGGACCAGGGCCGTACAGCCCGCGGCCTCGGCACTGCGGGCGATGGCACCGAGGTTGTGGGGATCGGTGATGCCGTCCAGCAGAAGGAAGAAGAGATCCCCCTCCCGATGCAACAGTCCTTCAAAATCTGCGTAGGCAAAGGGCTCAAGCTCGAGCAGGACATCCTGGTGCTTCAGGCCGGCTGCGAGGCGGTCAAGCTCGTTCCGAGGCAGAGTCTGGACGGCAACACCGGCGCGCACGGCTAGTTCACGAATCTGTTCAAGCCGGCTGTTGCGCCCTTCGTTGGCCAGAAGCAGACGCAGAGACTTGCGACTGCCGGCCTCGAGGGCGGCGCGGACCGCGTGAAAGCCGCCGATCCGGTCAGGCATCGCTTTCAGCCAGGGCGGCGGCGATCTCGTCGGTGATCATTTCGGCGGCGGCAGCCGGGTCGGGCGCGGCGGAGATGGGCCGACCGACAACCAGGTAGTCGGCTCCGGCGCGAATGGCGTCGGCTGGCGTGGTGATGCGCTTCTGGTCGTTGACCGCGGCAAAGCTGGGACGGACCCCGGGGGTGACGACGGCGAAGTCGCTGCCGCAGGCCTGTCTGATCAGTCCTACCTCGCGCGGCGAGGCGACCACACCGTCCAGGCCCGACTTCTGCGCCAGCACGGCCAGGCGCGGCACTATCTCGGTCACCGGCCGGTCGATACCAACCGCTCGCAGGGTCTCGTCGTCCGAACTGGTCAGGATGGTGACAGCGATAAGAAGAGGCGCCTCCAACTCCTCCTCGGTGCAGACGCGATCAACTGCCTGGCGGGCGGCGCGCATCATGGCCTCGCCGCCAAGGGCATGGACATTGACCATGCGCACTCCCAGTCGGCACGCCTCCACAACGGCACCGGCAACCGTGTTGGGGATGTCATGATATTTCAGATCGAGAAAGACCTCGCCCCCCTCGGCGCGGATCATGCGAACCACCTCGGGGCCGCATCGGGTGAAAAGCTGCTTGCCAACCTTGAACAGGCCGACCTTGCCGTGCAGCAGCTTGACCCATTTTTCAGCTTCTTCAAAGGAATCGACATCGAGGGCGAAGGCCAGTCTCGCGGCAGCGTCCGTTTTCATCCGTTTCTCCCCACAAGTTCGCGCACGCGCCGGGCAATCTCCTGAACCCGTGCGACCAGTTCTGCCGAATCCTCGCTCGGCAGGTCGCGGCGTGCCACCATGGTTTTCATATACAACAGTTCGTTGAAGGCCTCGGCCAGCAGCCGGTCGCGGTCATCCTCGTCAAGACCGGCCAGATTGGCGGCAATACGGCCGGCATCCAGGGTCCCGTCCCAGCCGGGATGGATATCCTGAAAAACGTAGGAATAGGGCTGGGGCAGGTCGCGCAGAAAGAGCCTGACCTCGTCGGCGAGACGCGGGCTGTAGGGCAGGATCCGCGCGTACATGGCCTTGAGGGCGCCGTTGTAGATGCGGATCAGTTCACCGGTCCGACCGGGCACCTCGGTATCGGCTGGGGCCTGCATTCGCACCAGCTTCTTTTCGATCAGCTGATAGAGGGCCTTCATGCCGTCAAAGTCCCCCAGGCCGGCATGGCGCAACAGCTCGCGGGCGGGAACAGGTTCTGAGAAGCGAATTTGCCCGAACAGCTTCTCTTCGGCCTGCCCCAGGCCCTCGGCCTCCTCTACACAGGCAACCGGAAGGGCCTCGAGAGAGCCGATAACTTCCATGAAAAGGCCACGCTCGTCGGCCTGGCGCAGCCCCTCCATGATCAGGTTCTGGGTATTCATCGACAGGGTTGCCGGCACCTCCCCCTCAGGCATACCCGCTTCCCAGGAAAAGCTGCCGCTGTCGTGACGCAGCAGATGAAAGACGATCTGCTCGGCCTGGTAGTGTGTCGCCTGCCAGAGGTCCTTGGGGGTAACCAGCTGCTTTTCCACCAGCACCTTGCCGATTGGATTGCGGCTGGTAGCCAGCTGCCTGGCGCGGTCAAGGTCCTCGCGTCCGACCTTGCCGAGCCGGTAGAGAATCTCTCCCAATTCCTCCTCGGCAAAGCTGCTGGCGGCATGAACGATCTCGCCGTCACGCAGAAAGAGGCTCTTCTCGCCGCCCGGCAATCGCAAACGCAACACCCCGGTCTTGCGGAACATATTGAAGAAGGAGAGCAGCTCGGGCAGGCTGATATCTCCAAGGGTGCCGGCGAGGCAGACTTTCCCCTCCCCTTCAGCCGTGAGCAGCAGGTGCCCGCGCGAACAGGAGGCGACCTCCAGGGTCTGGTTGCGCAGCTGGCGCACGGTCCCGGCCGGCAGATTGATGCGGCCGTGGCTGCTGACGGTCAGGCGGGTCATGGCGATCAGGCCTGCTCGGCGG
>RFIO01000409.1 GCA_003695205.1 Deltaproteobacteria bacterium | reverse complement strand
TAGAACTGCTGCGTGTCCGGCTTCTCACACACAAAGAAGCCGTCCAGAAAATCCACGAACAGCGCCCCATTCGGGAAGCCCGCCGCCGTGATCTGTGTCAGCGTGGCTGCTCCAATGTCGAAGATATAGCCGCTCTGTCCATCCACAATGCAAATCTGCTGGCCATTGTCGGCCATGGATACATGCCCGCTCGTCGTGCCAATGGTCCCGAGTGCCGTGGTCGTGCCAAGCGAGTTGATTTCCCACAACGTGCCTGCTGCGACGATGTACGCTTTCGAGCCGATCACATGCACCCCGCGAATCACACCCGCTACCGACGCGAACAGGGACATGCCCGGCGTGCTGACCAATGACGCGATGCCCTTCGATGACTGCGAGTTTAGCTCCGGATACATATTCACGAACCGGCGCGTATCGGTTGAACGCGACCGGCCCTCGTATCCGTTCAGCAGATCAATCTGCATCGTCAGCCCTCATAGATGTTGAAGCATCCGGCTTTCAGCCCCATGCCCGGCCGGATGACCTTGGTATTGTTCCGCTTCACCGAGTGCATCACATGCCGCAGCGAGGCCACATCTTCCGGCGTCATGCTCGCGCCATATTCTGGGGCCAGAAGCTGCGCCAGCGTCAGCCGGATCAACAGCGAATACTCGCCCGGCAACACAACATCACTCGACAGGTCGGTAAACGCGATCAGCGGCTGCTGCATGTCCAGCCAGAGCTGTTGCGTCGCCTGCGTCGGAGGATAGACATAGACCGTGCCGAGCGGCATCGTGTCATCGTAATAGAGGCATGTCGGATAGGTCGAAGCCACCGACTTGGCCGCAATGCCGAGATAGGTGCCACGGCTTACCACATCGCACGGGTAATCGGTGTTGCCAATGCGCGTGAAAGCGCGATCAATCCTGATCGGCCTTGCCGTGTCCCAGTCGCCGCCCGCGCCGATCGTGTAGCTCGTCTGCCCTGCAACCGTGCTGAACGCCTGCAGGGAGTTGGCCGGGATCAGCAGCCCCTCGGTTGACCATGCCGCCAGCGTCTCATTGAGGATGGTCAGCGCATCGTTAGCTTCGTCAGCCGATGGCGATTCTCCGGATTCCAGCACGCGCAATCGGCGAAGCGCACCGGTAATCAGATCGCGTGCCGTCGCCATTTACTCGCCTCGCTTGGTGCGACGCCTGCGCTTCGACGTAGCCTCCGGCGCTTCCTCCGGCGCTTCCTCCGGCGCTTCCTCCGGCTCGCTTTCCGTGACCGGCGCATCCTTCCAGTCAGCGCCAAGCTCCTTCTCGGCTTCGGCATCCTCGACAATCACGGGAGCCTTGGTCGCGTGGTATTTCCACTTCGGATATTCTTTCACTTCTGCGCTCATTTCAGACCTCTCTTTGGGAAATTCCCTTTGTTGAAAGCGCAATCCGCGCCCTCAAGAAAGAGAGGGGCCGAAGCCCCTCCCGATCATCAGTTGGCTGCCAGACGGCAGGCAAGCTGCGGACGAACAGCCTTGAAGCCGTACAGGACGTCGATACGGCAAGGCATGTTGTCGTTGTTGATGTCATAGTCGCGCACGATACGCAGCGAAATGCCATCGAACACCTCACGGGCGGCGAAGTCCACACCGTTCGGCTTCACCAGATCGGCGGTCGCGAAAACGAACGCATCCTTCTGGAAAGCCAGCGACAGGCCGTGGGCCGTCGAGGCCGTGCCAGCCACGGTGATCGCGGCACCGTTGGCCGGAGAAGCGGTCACGTTCTGGCCTGCACCGGTCGGCGTGATTGCCGGGCTGATGGAGATGTTGCCAGCGCCACCGGCATAATTGGCAGTCACCACGAACTGCTGAAGCTTGCCGGTGTTCTGCTTCGTCTCCGGATGCACGCGATAGACACCGGCAATGGTGATGATGTCACCCTTGTTCAGAGCGCCCGTGCCAGTGCTCACAGCCAGCGTCGAACCGGTCTGATTGGCACCATTCACCAGATAGCCGGAGCCAGCGCCCACGGTATGCGAGGGCAGCAGCGTGTTCTCATAGAAGTCGAACCCTGCCGTGCGACCGAGGATGCCCTCGCGGTTCTGCTTGGCCACATTCGCGGAATCATGGAACAAGCCCTTCAGCTCATTGATCATGTCCACGTTATCCTGAGTGTTCAGGATG
>RFIO01000408.1 GCA_003695205.1 Deltaproteobacteria bacterium | reverse complement strand
TATCGCGGGGGTTTTTTGATGCGTGGTGCCCAGGGACAGAATCGAACTGCCGACACGAGGATTTTCAGTCCTCTGCTCTACCGACTGAGCTACCTGGGCGAAGCAGAGCCCGTTTATAGCCAAAGCCCCCGGGAGTGTCAAGGGAAAATCATGACCGGGCCAGCAACGGGGAAACCTGTGAAATATATGATAGACTCACTGCAAACCCGCGACTTGATAATTTCCGATGGAATCCTCTTTGACCTCACAGCCTGTGCCCTTCAGCCAGACGGCCTTTCGTGAATGTCTCGGACGGGCTGAAAGGCTTCTGCTGATGCTTGACTACGATGGCACCCTGGCCCCCTTCGTCGCCGACAGGGACCAGGCCTTCCCCTACGAGGGGGTGCTGCCCCGCCTGCGGGCGTTGCAGGCCGCTTCCCCCTGTCGGCTGGTTGTTGTCACCGGACGCACGGTGTCGGACATGCCGCGCCTGCTGTCTCTGGACCCCCTGCCGGAGATCTGGGGCTGCCACGGCTGGGAGCGGCGCCTGTTGGATGGCCGTACCTCCAGTCCCGCCTTGCCGGCCGGCTGGCGCGCGGCCCTCGACCAGGCCGCGGCCGTGTCAGATTTCGACCTGCCGCCGGATCGCGTCGAGCGCAAGCCGTTCACCGTGGCGGTGCACTGGCGCGGGCTGGATGAGAACCTGGTTCGCCGGTGCGAACCGCTTGTGCGGCAGAACTTTGAGGTTCTTGCCGCAGCCAGCGGCCTGGAGCTGCACGATTTCGATGGCGGCCTGGAACTGCGCTGCCCGGGACGCACCAAGGGGACGGTGGTCACCGAGCTGCTGGCCGAAGAGGCAGATGCCCTGCCCCTCTACCTGGGGGATGATTTGACCGATGAGGATGCCTTTGCCGCTCTCGGCGACGGTGGGGTGGGGATTCTGGTGCGTGGGCAGGTGCGTGCCAGCGCCGCGCGATGGTGGCTGCGTCCGCCGGAGCAGCTGTACGAGTGTCTTGACCTGCTGGTGGAATGGTGCCATGGACGGGAGATTGACGCATGAATGACGACAACAGGCGCATGGTGGTTGTTTCCAATCGCCTGCCGGCGGTGATTCACCCCAACGAGGATCGCTGGGAGATCGAAGCCGGTTCCGGCGGGCTGGTGACCGCCCTGGAGCCGGTCGTGCAGGCCCACCAGGGGCTCTGGATCGGCTGGCCAGGTTGCAGTGAGGAAGCACCGGTGGAGGCTCTCCTGGAACAGTTTGGCCAGCAGCGCGGCTATCGCCTGCTTCCGGTACCTCTGAGCGAAGACCAGGTCCAGGGCTACTACCATGGGTTCTCCAACGAAACCCTATGGCCGCTGTTTCATGATCTGCTCGGTCATTGCCGGTTCGACACCGGGACCTGGAAGGTTTACCGCGAGGTCAATGACCTGTTTGCCCGGGTTATGGCCGATCAGCTGAGTGAATCCGACCTGGTCTGGGTACACGACTATCAACTGGTGTTGGTCGGAGATTGTCTGCGCCGGCTCGGCTGCCATCAGCGTCTCGGCTATTTTCTCCATATCCCCTTCCCGTCCCCCGACCTGTTGCGGCGTTTGCCCTGGAAGGACGAGATTCTGCGCGGTCTGCTCGCCTACGACCTGATCGGCTTTCAGACTCTGCGTGACCGGCGCAACTTCGTTAACGGCGCGGCTCAGCTGCCCGAGGTGACCATAATCGGCCGTCAGCGCTATCACACCCTGTTGCAGGTCGGCGAACGGGTGGTGCGCGCCGGGCATTTCCCCATCAGCATTGACGTGTCCGATTTCGAACGGCGCGCCCGCGCTCCGGAGGTGGACGAAGCTGCCTGGTACCTGCATGAAAACCTGGAGGGGCGTCAGCTGATTCTCGGCATCGACCGGCTCGATTACACCAAGGGGCTGCAGGAGCGCTTTCTCGCGTTTGAACGGGCCCTGGAGATCTGCCCGGAAATGCGTGGCAAAAGTTCACTGTTGCAGATTGTCGTTCCCAGCCGTACCGATGTCCCCGAATACCAGCGTCACAAGGAGATGCTCGACCGGGAGACCGGACGCATCAACAGCAGGTTTGCCGAGGCAGGCTGGGTGCCGATCCACTACCTGTACCGCAGCCTCGATCCGGTCCAGTTGCTGGCCCACTATCGGGCCTGCGAGATCGCCCTGATCACCCCCCTGCGCGACGGCATGAACCTGGTGGCCAAGGAATACTGTGCCTGTTCGCTTGACAACAACGGCGTGCTGATTTTGAGCGAATTCGCCGGAGCCGCCGACCAGATGGGCCGGGACGCGCTGCTGGTCAACCCCTACGACATCGACGGTACGGCCGAGGCGATCTGCCGTGCCTTCCACATGCCGCAGGAGGAACGCCAGCGGCGCATGCGCCGATTGCGTCAGGACCTGCGCCGAAACGATGTCCATCGCTGGGTCGACCTGTTCATGCGCAATCTGCTTGCCGTCAGCCACCGCCATTGAGCCGCTTTTGCCTTGCTTTTCGCCGGGTTTTCTGCTACTAACGCCCTGATTCTTCCACGGGAGATACGCGTCGATGCAGTTCTGGTCCAACCGGTTTTCGTTTTTCTTTTTTGGCAGCTGGTTTTTTGCCTGGCGGCTGCCTGTGGACCGGTTGTGACTGAAAAGACGGCGTAACAACGCACACAATCGAACGAACCATGGGCAGACCGCAGCCGGCTTCCCGTGGTTTTTTCGTTTCTGGTCGATGGGCGAAGGACAGCGGGAGCCGCGGCCCGTGGCCGAATGACCACCGACATCGGCAGAAACGGAGAGATCCATGATCATCGTCATGAAATCGGGTGCCAGCCGCAAGGAGCTGGCCGAGGTGAAAAAGCGCATCCGTGAACTCGGCTACAAGCCGCACGTCATCCACGGCGCTACCCGCAACGTCATCGGTGCCGTTGGCGACGAGCGCGGCAAGACGGTTCTGCAGACCCTGCAGACCCTGCCCGGCGTCGAGAACGTGGTGCCCATCCTCAAGCCCTACAAGCTGGCGGGGCGCGAGGTCAAGCCGGAGCCGACCGTGGTGGAGATCGCCCCCGGCCTGGAAGTGGGCGGCGACGAGTTCATCGTCATGGCAGGCCCCTGCTCGGTGGAAAGCGAGGCGCAGATTCTCGATACCGCGCGGGCTGTCCGGGCCTCGGGCGCCCGGCTGCTGCGCGGCGGCGCCTTCAAGCCGCGCACCTCGCCCTATGCCTTCCAGGGCCTGGAGGAGGAAGGGCTCAAGCTGCTGGCCCTGGCGCGCGAGGAGACCGGACTGCCGATTGTCACCGAGGTGGTCAATCCCCGCGACGTCGAACTGGTGGCCCGCTATGCCGATGTCATGCAGGTTGGGGCCCGCAACGTGCAGAACTTCGCGCTGCTGAAGATGCTCGGCCAGCTCGACAAACCGATTCTGCTCAAGCGCGGCATGTCGACCACCATCCAGGAATACCTGATGAGTGCCGAATACATACTCGCCGAGGGCAACCGGCGTGTCATCCTGTGCGAGCGCGGCATTCGCACCTTCGAGACCGCCACGCGCAACACCCTGGATATTTCGGCGGTGCCGGTCCTCAAAAGCCAGACCCATCTGCCGGTGATCATCGACCCGTCGCACGCAACCGGGCACGCGCACCTGGTGCCGCCCATGTGCTACGCGGCGGTGGCAGCCGGAGCCGACGGACTGATCGTCGAAGTGCATCCGCATCCCGAGGAGGCGGCTTCGGACGGGCCGCAATCGCTGCGCCCGGACGATTTCGCCGCCATGATGAAAAAACTGGCGGCCTTTGCCGAGGTCGCCGGGAAAACCCTGAATCCGGAAGCCTGAGGCGTTGTCGAGGAGGCAGGATATGTATTTCGTCCCCCTGAACCAGATCGAGAGCGTGGAGCTGGTGGTCCACGCCCTGCGCGCCGCCGGCGGCGAGGCCGATTGTTCAAGCTGCCCGGCCCGCAAGGTCTGCATGAAGCAGTGCCTGGCTGTCGCCGAAGGGATCGAGCGCCTGCTGGCTGAGGGCGCCCTGCCGATGCTTGGCGAAGAGGCGCCGCTAAAGGAAGACGAGCCGACGCCGGCCAACGACCCGGGTCCGGGCCACCTGAAACGTATCAAGTAGGGAGCTGTTGATGGATTTTGCCGATATCGGCCTGAAGGTCCCCGAGATTCTGCTGCCCGCCGATGGCGTTGACCTGCATCGCTGGGCGGTGATCGCGTGCGATCAGTACACCTCCGAGCCCGACTACTGGCGCCGGGTGGAGAACCTGGTTGGCGATGCGCCGTCGACCCTGAGGCTGATCTTCCCCGAGGTCTATCTCGAGGACGAGGGTGCCGATGAGCGTATTGCCGCCATCAATCGTGCCATGGACAGCTACCTGGCCGAGGGAGTGCTGCGGCCGCTGGAGCCGGGGTTCGTTCTGCTCGATCGGGAAACCGCCCATGCCCCCTCGCGCAAGGGGCTGGTGGTGGCCCTGGACCTGGAGGCCTACGACTACCGTTCCGGTGCCGACAGCCTGATCCGTGCCACCGAGGGGACCATTGTCGACCGGCTGCCGCCGCGTATCCGGGTCCGGCAGGATGCCAGCCTCGAACTGCCGCATATCATGGTGCTGATCGATGACCCTGGCCGGACGGTCATCGAGCCGCTGTTCGAGTGTGACCTGCCGCCCCTGTACGATGTCGAACTGATGGAAAAGGGCGGCCGGGTACGCGGCTGGCAGGTCAGCGACCCGGAGCGGATCAGCCAGGTGGCCAAAGCCCTGCGGGACCTTGCCGAGCCTCGCTCCTTCGCCAGCCGATACCAGGTCGAAGGCCAGGCTCCCATGCTCTACGCCATGGGGGACGGCAATCACAGCTTCGCCACAGCCAGGGCGATCTGGGAACAGATCAAGGCGGAAGCGAAAAATCCCGCCGAGGTGATGGATCATCCGGCCCGCTGGGCCCTGGTCGAACTTGTGAACCTGCACGATCCGGGACTGGAGTTCGAGGCGATCCACCGGGTGCTGTTCGATGTCGACCCCAAGCGGCTGCTGGTCGAGCTGACCGCCTGGCTCGGGAGTCAGGGGGCCCGTATCCGGCAGCTGGTACCCGGGGAGGTCTCGGGGCTGGATGATGCCGTCAACGTGGC
>RFIO01000407.1 GCA_003695205.1 Deltaproteobacteria bacterium | reverse complement strand
GCGCGACCCGGTGGTGGCGCTGCTGGTCAACTTTCTGTGCAGCTTTCCCTTCGTACTCGGCTACAGCCTGCTGTTCACCGACCTGAGCTTTCCGCCCGCGCTGCCGGGCTTTCTCGGCGCCGCCTACGTCGGCACTTTCGAGATGGGATTCTGTTTCGTCCTCTGGCTGCTGGCCATGCGCCATGCCGAAAGCACGGCGAAGGTGAGCAACCTGATCTTCATCTCGCCGTTTCTGTCGCTGGTGCTGATCCACTTTCTGGTGGGGGAGGAGATTCTGCCGGCAACTTTCGTCGGCCTGGTCCTGATTGTCGCCGGCCTGCTGGTACAGCAGCAGAGGACCAGACGGCAGGCTCCGCAGGATTGACAGCAAGGCTGCGCCTTGACCCGGCGAAAGCGGCGGGCTAAGGTGCGGATTGTTTGCCCCTGTTAATTTTTTCTGGAGGAGAGATTGCCATGACGCGTCTGCTGCAGCTTCTGTGTACCGTCGCCGTTCTTGTGCTTTTGTCCTTTGGTTCGGCTGTTGCCGCCAAAAAGAATCCGCTGGAGGCCTGGCAGCCGAAATTCGACCCGTCCGGGGCCGAGTTCACCTACCTGCTCAGTTGCGTCGGTCATCCGGCCATCGAAGGGGTCGCGGTCGGCTACAGCATCCGTGACCGGGTGTGGCAGGAGACCAACGGCCGGCTCTATGTCGATTTTCGTCCCCTGAGCCAGCTCGGCGGCGAAAAGGACGTTATCAACAAGCTCAAATTCGGCGCGGTGCAGGGGATGCTCAGCTCTTCGGTGGCGGCGGCCAACATCGCCCCGAAGTACGGCATCGTCAACCTGCCGTTCGTGGTCGACAGCTTCGACAAGCTGGACCGGTTCCGCGCCACGCCCGAGCTCTGGGTGCCTTTCCGCGATGCCGCCCTGCGCCAGGGTATCGTCGCCCTCGATTTCACCGGCTATGGCAGTTACGGCTGGGCGACCAATGATCCGGTCCGGTCGCTTACGGATGCCAGTCGGGTCAATTTCCGTATCGCCCAGGCGCCGGTGAATATCGACACCTACAAGGCCTGGGGACTGAAGTTCACCGTCATGCCCTGGCCCGATGTGCCGCAGGCGCTGCAGACCGGGGTCATCTCCGGTCTCGATCACACCCCGATCGTCTGCAATATCTCCAAAAAGTTCACCATCGCCCGCAATTACACCTTCATCAACTACGCACAGGGGCTCTATGTCCACCTGGTCAACAAACGCTGGCTCGACCGGTTGCCCGAAGATGTGCGTGCCATTTTCCTGCGCGTGGTCGCCGAGGAAAGCGCCAAAGCCCGGAGCCTGGTGCGCCAGCAGGAAGCCGCGCAGATCGAAGCCGCCCGGCGTGATGGTGTCGCCTTCCATTCGTTGCCGGAGAAGGACATGGCGGCCCTGAAGGCCGGAGCCGAAAAGGTTTATCGTATCTGGGAAGGGAAAATCGGGCCGGACTATCTGAAAAAAGTGCGCGAGGAGCTGGCGCGGTAGTCAGCCGGGACGAACCGGTGCAGGCATCCTTGACGTTTCGGGCTTGCCGGGGCTATGGTGGCGCGGTTTTGACTTCTATGTGAAAGGACCAGAGTGATGAGTCAACTGCCTGCCTGCCCCGAATGCGGTTCGGAGTATACCTACGAAGATCGCGGCCTGTATGTCTGTCCGGAATGCGCCCACGAGTGGTCGGCTGTCGGCGGCGATGCCGTTGCGGAGGAAGGCGCCGCGAAAGTCTGGCGCGACGCCCACGGCAATATTCTTGAGGACGGCGATACCGTCACGGTCATCAAGGACCTGAAGATCAAAGGTTCCAGCCAGGTGGTCAAGGTCGGCACCAGGGTGAAGAACATCCGCCTGGTCGACGGCGACCACGACATTGACTGCAAGATCCCCGGCATTGGAGCGATGGGACTGAAGTCGGAGTTCGTCAAGAAGGGCTGAAAGGCCTCTGTTCTTCACAGAAAAAGCGGGGCGGTCTCTTTGGAGGCTGTCCCGCTTTTTTCAGTAATGGTAACGAACCTGGGCGATATACACCGAATCGCCCTCAACCTTGTAAACGATCCTGTGTTCATCATTGATACGCCTGGACCAATACCCAGCCAGGCCGTGCTTCAAAGCCTCGGGCTTGCCGATGCCGGCACAGGGTGAACGCAGGATATCCTGAATCAGCGCATTGACTCGTTTGAGAATTTTTCGGTCGGTCTTGACCCAGTACTGATAGTCCTCCCAGGCATTTTCAGAAAAAATCAACTTCACGGAGTAAGCTCCCGCTCGGTGCCGTTGCCGGATTCGAGTTGCGCGATTGACTCCAGAAGCCTGCGCGCGTTTTTGGGGCTCCGGAGCAGATAAGCCGTTTCTTCGAGCGCCTGGTAATCTTCAAAGGACATCATCACGACAGATTCCTCATTTCTGCGTGTGATGATGACGGGATCATGGTCCTCGCAGACCTTCTCCATCGTTTTGGCCAGATTGCTTCTTGCGTGTGTGTACGATATGGCTTTCATATCCTGTACTCCTTTTTGTACATGTACCTTGGATTGTAGTTTTAGAGAGGGTGGAAATCAAGCCGGGCAACCCATGTCATAGAATTTCGGACCGGCATGTCGGTTTGCTGTGGTGGGGGCGAAGAGGTTGGTCCGTTTGGCTGCCCGGCGTCAGGCCGATGCGCCATCGGACTTGCGCGCCCGGCCCATAATTACCCGGCGCACGATGGCTGGGGCGCCTTTCATCTGCGTTTCCTCCACCCATTCCAATCGAAATCCGGCCTGTTCGAGCAACTGCCCGGTGTCCCGCGTCAGGTGGCAGTTGCCGCAGGCGCGTTTCCAGAGGGGATTGAGCAGACGCTGCCAGACATGGATGGTGGGGCGGTCCGAGCGGACATGTTCGGTGAAAAGAAGTGTTCCGCCGGGGCGCAGAACCCGGTGGATCTCACTCAGCGCGGTTTCAGGACAGGAGACCGAACAGAGCACCAGGGTAGAGACCACGGTAGCGACACAGGCGTCGGGCAGATCGAGGCTTTCGCACGGGCTGGCCAGCACGCGGGCGGGACGTCCGGTCGCGGCCCGTTTGCGCTCCAGTTCGGAGCGCATGAACTGGT
>RFIO01000406.1 GCA_003695205.1 Deltaproteobacteria bacterium | reverse complement strand
TTATTTCCGGCGTGCCGGCGCGGCTCAATGCCATGCTGGCCTCGGGAGATATCGACCTCTGTCCGTCTTCCTCCTTTGAGTACGGCCGCGCCGCGCGCGACTACCTGCTGCTGCCGGGACAGTCGATCAGTTCACTTGGCCCGGTGCGAAGCGTGCTGCTGTTCAGCCGGCGCCCGCTGAAGGAGTTCGATGGAGTTCCCATCGCCGTGACCGGCGAGTCGGCTACCTCCATCAACCTGCTCAAGGTGCTGCTGCGACATTATTACGGCTGCGAACGGGTCGACTGTTTCGTGCCGGACGAAGCGGTGGAGAAGGTTATCGCCGGTGGCGGCGATGCCCTGCTCATCGGCGACCGCGCCCTGAAGATGGCGCGGGAAACAGGCGGCGAGGGGCTTTACGACCTGGGGGAAATCTGGTGGCGCAACACCGGTTTGCCCTTTGTTTTCGCCCTCTGGATCGTGCGCCGGCAGGCGGTACGGGAGCATGCGGACGATGTCCTGAGCTTCAGCCGGCAGCTGGCCGCCGCCCGCAACCATGCCCTGGCCGACCTCGAGGCCCTGGCACGGCGCGCCGACTGCCCCGACTGGTTCGATCAAACGTCCCTGGTCGACTACTGGCGGCGCATGTCCTTCGATCTGACCGATCGGCACCTCGAGGGTCTGCAGCTCTACTTCGACCTCTGCCTCCGCTACGGACTGCTGCCGGAAAAGGTCAGGCCGGAATTTGTTGACCTGCCCGGTTAAAGAATCGGCACTACTTTGGCGCCGCCGGCGCCGAAGCGCTGTCTGCGAAAAGCGTCGATGATCTCGACGTGATCGAAACAGATCGCCTCGGGCAGATCATCGAGAGAGAACCAGCGCGCCGCCGCGGCATCATCGCCGGCCCGCACCTCGCCTTCTGTTTCGGCGATGAAGACGACCGACAGGTTGTGCTGGCGCGGATCGCGGTCGGGGTCGGACCAGACGCCGAGCAGCTTCAAGTCCGTTGCGACCAGACCGGTCTCCTCGGCCAGCTCTCGTGCCGCTGCCCGCTCCACCGTCTCGCCGTAGTCGACAAAACCGCCGGGCAGGGCCCAGCCGTGCGGCGGGTTGCGGCGCTCGATCAGCAGAATGCTGTCATCGCGCGTGACGATCAGGTCGACGGTCGGATACGGATTGCGGCGCGCCTCAATTCCGGCCCCGCACGAGGGGCAGACGCATTTGGGGTGATTTGTCATTGACTCATCCCTTGCGGTTCGCTATTTACCTTCAGGTTGTCAAATCCGATAGACGCCCGGGTGGTGGAACTGGTAGACACTGGGGACTTAAAATCCCCTGGCCTTTGCCGTGCGGGTTCGAGTCCCGCCCCGGGCACCACTCACTCCTTTTTCCCCTGAAATCCATCCATCGGCCGGGCCCCTTCCTTGCGGTAGGCGGTGCCCTGGAACAGGGCGACGGTGGTGTCGTCCTGGCTGATGCGTACCTGG
>RFIO01000405.1 GCA_003695205.1 Deltaproteobacteria bacterium | reverse complement strand
GAAGTTCAGCACATTCGGAGTGATGAACGCCGGCAGGCTGGGACCGAGCTTGATGTTCTTGATGCCCAGGTGCAGCAGGGTCAGCAGAATGGCGACCGCCTTCTGCTCGTACCAGGAGAGGACCAGGGAGAGCGGCAGGTCGTTGACGCCGCAATCGAAGGCATCGGCCAGGGCCAGGGCGATCTGCACGGCGGAATAGGCGTCGTTGCACTGGCCGACGTCGAGCAGACGCGGGATGCCGCCGATATCGCCGAATTCCATCTTGTTGAAGCGGAACTTGCCGCAGGCCAGGGTGAGGATGATGGTATCCTCGGGAGCCTTCTCGGCGAACTCGGTGTAGTAGTTGCGGCCCGGCTTGGCGCCGTCGCAGCCGCCGACCAGGAAGAAGTGTTTCACGGCGCCGGACTTGACAGCCTCGATGACCTTGTCGGCGACGCCGAGTACGGCGTTGTGACCGAAGCCGGTGAGGATCTCCTGCCCGGGATTGTCTTCGAAGCCTTCATGGGCGAGGGCGCACTCGATCACTTCGGAGAAATCCCAGCCGTCGATGTGGCGCACGCCGGGGTACTGCACGCGACCCCAGGTGAACAGGCGGTCCTTGTAGTTGTCGGCCGGGCGCTGAATACAGTTGGTGTTGAAGATGATGGCGCCGGGGAAATCCTGGAACTCCTTGTACTGGTCCTGCCAGGCGCCGCCGTAGTTGCCGGCCAGATGGCTGTACTTCTTCAGACCGGGATAGCCGTGGGCGGGGAGCATTTCGCCATGGGTGTAGATGTTGATACCCTTGCCCTCGGTCTGCTTGAGCAGCTCCTCGAGGAAACGCAGGTCATGGCCGGAGACCAGGATCGCCTTGCCGGCCTTGGTGCCGAGCTGGACGGGGGTCGGAACCGGGTGGCCGTAGCGGTCTGTGTGGGCCTTGTTGAGCAGCTCCATGGTCACCAGGTTGATGCGGCCGGTCTCCATGGCCACGCCGACCAGGTCCATCAGGCCAAGGTTGTCGTCGAGCAGCTGCGCCAGGGCCTTGTGGGTGAACGCGTAGATCTCGTCGCTTTCGCGCTCGAGGATGATGGCATGGTCAGCGTAGGCGGCATAGCCCTTGATGCCGAACAGGATGGTGCTGCGCATCGACTGGATATCCGGATCGACGCCGGCGTCCTTGATACCATGCAGCTGAGCCAGGGCCAGCTGGGCGGCACGGTCGGTCGGGAACTCCCAGCTCTGGGCGGCCTCGGGGATGTTGGCAACCTGCGCGCCCGCCTGCTCGGCCATGGCGCGGGCCTTGTCACGGTAGGCAACCGCCTCGGCGATCACCTTGGCGACCGACTCGTCGTCGAAGTCGACATTGGTCACGGTGGTGAACAGGGCCTCGATGACAAAGCGGTCGATGGCGTTGTCGCTGGCACCTTTTTCGCGCGCCTTGTCGGCCCAGAATCCG
>RFIO01000404.1 GCA_003695205.1 Deltaproteobacteria bacterium | reverse complement strand
TCCTGTTCCTGTCGTTCTGGAGCGCGCAACTCAGTTGAGCAGCATCTTCTCGACCCGTTGCGCTACCTTGTCCTCGTCCTTGCCCTCGGCCCGGGCGATCTCCGAAACCAGCAACTTGCGGGCCAGCTCCAGCACCTTCTTCTCGCCGTAGGAGAGCTCCTTGTCCTCCTTGATCAGGTAGAGCTCGCGCAACACTTCGGCCACCTCGAGCGGGTCGCCCGACTTGATCTTCTCCTGGTACTCCCGCTGGCGCCGGCTCCAGGACGGGATGCTGCCGAGTCCGTCGCTGGGCTTGTCCTCAAGCACCTTGTAGATGCGCGACACCTGCTGCTTGCTGATCAGGCGCCGCAATCCCACCTGCTCGACATTACCGACCGGCACCATGATAGTCATGTCGGTGTCGACGATGCGCAGGACGTAGAACTCGCTCCGGATACCGGAAAATTCGCGCGACTCGATGGCTTCGATCACCCCGACACCCTGGGAGGGGTAGACGGCACAGTCACCGACCTTGAAGGTATTGTCTGTGTTTTGCATTCTTACAGGTTAGCACAGCCTCCCCGAACCGTCAAACCGAAAGTCTTTAGAAACCTTATACTTAGCAAATTCGCCCGTTCGGACAACAGGGCGGGCGGGCTCAGTTAATCCTGCCGTTTTGCCGCAGGCTGTGCTAGGCTGGGCGCCAACCGAACATCAACCCCTTCATCCGCGGTGAACGACCATGCGACTGCTGCCTCTGCTGCTCGTCCTCTGCCTGCTCTCCGGCGGCCCGGCCATGGCCGGCGATGCCGACCGCCAGCTCGATTTCGCCGACCACCTGTTCGCGCAAAAGGACTACTATCGCGCGGTCACCGAATACAAAAGATTTCTCTACCTGTATCCGGACGACCCGGCCGCCCCCTCCGCCCTGTTGCGCATGACCCGGGCCTACCTGGCCGGCGAGCGCTGGCAGGAAGCCGATGCCACCGTTGACGAACTTCTCAAACGCTATCCTGAGAGCAGGGAGGCCGGGCGCGCCGCCCTCCTGTCGGCCGAGGTCGCCTTCCGGCAACGAAACTTCTCATTGGCGCGCCAGCGCTATGGCAGCGCCGGATTGCATTATCCGGAACTGGCCGACACAGCCGGCTACCGCATCGCCTGGTGCCTGCTCGAGGAGGGCGACATCGACCAGGCGCGCCAGCAGCTTGAAGGCCTGGAGGCGCCGCAGGGACAGGCCCTGGCGGCCGACCTCCATCGGTTCGCCACACTGCCACGCAAATCGCCGGCCACCGCCGGACTGCTTTCGTCCGTGCTCCCCGGTGCCGGGCAGGTCTATAC
>RFIO01000403.1 GCA_003695205.1 Deltaproteobacteria bacterium | reverse complement strand
TTCAAGGTCGCGGCGGGCAAGGAAGCGCACCTCGAGGCCGCATGTCTGCAGCCGGGCGCCGTAGTAGAGTCCGAGAGCGCCGGCGCCGACGACGCCGACTACCGGGTGTGGGTTCAGTGGACCCATGGTCAGAATCTCCAGCTCATGCGGATCAGCCCGACCCGGGGGCCGAGGGCCAGGTCGAGGCCGTGCTTCTGGCGCAGTTCGTCGAGCAGGCCGCGCTCAAGTCGGTGGTTGAACTTGTGGGCGTTGGTCACGGCGTTAAAGATGTTGCCGGCGTACCAGCCGACCTCCACGAAGGCGAGGATGCCGCCCAGCGCCTCGTTGCCGTTGTCGAAGGCTTCCAGACTGGCCAGAATGAAGGCGGCATTCAGGGCGAAGGCGATGGCGCCGTCGCGCGCATGCCCGGTATAGACCTGCCCGGCACCGGGCAGCACGGCCGAGAGCAGGCCGGCGGTGGCGGGCGATTTGCGCGGCAGGGTCGCGAAACGCCCAAGGTCATCGGCCAGGGCCTGTCCCTGCGGGGCCTCCAGACCTTCGAGCTGGCGACGCGCCTGGTCGATGTCGCCCTCCTCGAGCAGGCACCAGGCGATGCGATAATCGGCGGCACCGGCCAGTTCCGGATAGCGCAGTCCGGCACTGCCGTAACGCTGGCGCGCCAGGGAAAAGTTGCGTTGCCGGAAGGCGACCTCGGCCGAAAGGAGGGCGGCGCGCCCGGCCTCCCTGCTCTCAGGATAGCGTTTGAGAAGTTCGTCAACGGTGGCATCGGCTTCCTGCCAGCGCTCGCCGGCCAGGTAAGCCCGGGTCATGCGCAAAAGCGCCGATGGCGCGGCCGGGTCATCCGGATGCAGGTAGAGAAATCTTTTGTATTCGGTGACCGCGCGGTAGTAGTCCTTTTGCGCGAACAGGTGGTCGGCGAAATCAAGCAGGCGGTCGGCGTCTCCAGCCAGGGCCGGTCCGCCGGAGAGCAGGCACAGGACGAGCAGCAGGGGCAGCAATCGCATGGTCATTCACCGCGGTTGAAGGGGTTGATGTTCGATTGGCGCCCAGACTAGCACAGCAGCCGGCAAAACGGCAGAGTTAACTCTCGTCGCGGCTCCGGTGAAGCCGCCGGACTTTTTTGCTAAGTATAAGGTTTCTAAAGACTTTCGGTTTGACGGGTCAGGGTTGCTGTGCTAACCTGTAAGAATGCAAAATACAGACAATACCTTCAAGGTCGGTGACTGTGCCGTTTACCCCTCTCAGGGGGTCGGGGTGATCGAAGCCATCGAGTCGCGCGAGTTCTCTGGCGTCCGCAACGAGTTCTACGTCCTGCGCATCGTCGACACCGACATGACCATCATGGTGCCGGTCGGTAATGTCGAGCAGGTGGGACTGCGGCGTCTGATCAGCAAACAGCAGGTGTCGCGCATCTACAGGATCCTCGAGGACAAGCCCAGCGATGGCCTTGGCAGCATCCAGTCCTGGAGCCGCCGCCAGCGCGAGTACCAGGAGAAGATCAAGTCGGGCGACCCGCTTGAGGTGGCCGAGGTGTTGCGCGAGCTTTACCTGATCAAGGAGGACAAGGAGCTCTCCTACGGCGAGAAGAAGGTGCTGGAGCTGGCCCGCAAGTTGCTGGTTTCGGAAATCGCCCGGGCCGAGGGCAAGGACGAGGACAAGGTAGCGCAACGGGTCGAGAAGATGCTGCTCAACTGAGTTGCGCGCTCCAGAACGACAGGAACAGGA
>RFIO01000402.1 GCA_003695205.1 Deltaproteobacteria bacterium | reverse complement strand
TGTCGCGGCGGATAGCGACCGCACGTTCGGCGATCTCGGGGCTGACGGGGACAGGCTCAAATCCGGACAGGAATGAGCGGACGAGGGGTTCCTCCTCCGGCGTGGCGCCGGCCATAACCTCCATCCAGCTGATCAGGCTGATCAACAGCCGCTCGTGGCGATTCATCTCCTTGCGTGCCTGCTCGAAGCCCTTGAGATAGTCGATAAGGATATTGGTGTCGAGCAGAGCTTTCACCGCTCCCACTCCTCGCGTAACTGGTCCTGATAGGCAAGCCCATCAACCTTACGCCTTTTCCAGAGGCCGAACGCCTCTTCACAGCCCTCCCCCTGGTGACGGGTGAGGTATTCGGCCACGGCACGCCGCACCAGCTCGGCGCGGGACAGCCCCTGACGGTCTCCCATTTCTCTGAGCCGTTCAATCTGTTGTTCGGGTAAATCGACAATGGTACGCATAGTCACCCCCATAACGCATGATAACGTTATCATATATCGCAATCAAGGTTCTGTCCATCTGATTACTGACCTTAAAATCGACTGACATGCATTTTCCCACTTGCATCCTTTTGCCAAAGCTGATACTTGTATGTGCAAGCAATGGAGATATGAATGTCGAAACCGTCTAGCGAATTATTGAGCTGCTGCCTCTACTTCACCGCCAACTCCCTGGCCCGCACCGTCTCGCGCATGGCCGAGGAGGAGTTCGGCAAACTTGGGATGACCCCCTCGCACGCCTTCCTGCTGATGGTCGCCATCGATGAACCTGGAATCTCGCAGAAGGACCTGGCCGAGCGCCTGCACCTGGCCCAGTCGACCGTCAGCCGCTTCGTCGACGCCCTGGTGCTGCGCGGCCTGGTCGAAAAGAAGTCCGCCGGCAAGATCGCCCATGTCTACCCAACCGAAAAGGGCGCGGCGCTGTTGAGCGAGATGAAGGACGCCTGGAAGTCGCTCTACGAGCGCTACAGCGCGATTCTCGGAGAAGAGGAAGGCCAAGTGTTGACCCGGATGGTGGACGAGGCACACCGGAAGTTGGAGAGTGCGGACTGAAACTGCACACCAAAGAGGAACTGCAAAACCAGGAGATATCCGCAGATTACGCAGATGGTCAGAGATTAAAGCTCAACACAAAAAATCTGCGTTAATCTGCGTAATCTGTGGACCTCCTGGCTCTTCGGATTTTTCGGCCCCGGCTGAGAAGAACAAAAGGATGTGAGATATTTTTTTAACCAACTACACTTGCATGTGCAAGCAATCCCAAAAGGAGTGATAATCATGAGCAAAACCCTCGTCATTGTCGGCCACCCCGACCTGGAGAACGGCTCCATCGCCAATAAGCTGATCGTCGAACAGCTGGCCCAGCAGGAGGATATCGAGATCCGCGACCTGATCCGTCTCTACCCCGATTTCCGCATCGACGTCGAGACGGAGCAGCAGGCCCTGCTCGAGGCAGACACCGTCGTTCTGCAGTTCCCCTTCTTCTGGTACAGCGTCCCGGCGATCCTCAAACACTGGCTCGACCAAGTCTTCTGCTATGGCTTTGCCTACGGTTCGACCGGTGACAAGCTGCACAGCAAGCGGCTCATCATTTCGACCACCATCGGTGGGCCTGAGGAATCCTACCAGTCGAATGGCTACAACAGTTTCTCCATCGACCAGCTGCTCGCCCCGCTCAAGCAGACCGCCAACCTTACGGGGATGATCTTCGAGCCGCTCGTCAGCCATTCGATGGTCTACATCCCCGGGGTCTACAACGTTAAGGAGGAGGTCGAAGAGCGCGCCCGCGAGCACGCGCGGCGGTTGGTTGCGTCAATCAATAGCCCGAACCGCATGAAGGAGGAGTTGGCCGATGCTGCAGTTTGAAATCAACGAGGCAAAATGCACCCAATGCGGGCTCTGCGCCCGGGACCGCCCGAGGAGTCTGACTTGCTCCTGGACAAAAACAAGCAGTCCAAATTTTTTCTGGACCATATATTCCAAAACATGTAATGTCTCTTTTATGGCGAGACCAAGGAATTTCAATGAAGCGCAGGCGCTGAAAAGTGCGATGCATGTTTTCTGGCAAAAAGGCTATGAAGCCACCAAGGTTCCCGACCTGCTTGCGGCCACTGGCTTGAGTCGCTCCAGCCTCTACGAAACCTTTGGTGACAAGCGAGCGCTGTTTGAAGCAGCAATCAGGGAATATCATCGCAGCATCAGCACAGAGCGCCTTGCCGCTATGCGGCGCGGGCGCACAGCAAAGGAAAGTCTGACCCTGTTTTTTGACCACCTCATCGAAGTCAGCACGGGCAAATCCAACCCCAGAGGCTGCTTTATGATCAATACCGCAACCTCGCTCGAAACCCTCGAACAACAGATTAAGGATTTTGTCAACGAAGCGATGGGGAGCTTTCACGGTCTTTTCCTCAACCTGCTCAAAGAAGCCCAGGACCGTGGGGAGATTGGGGAAGACAAGAACCTTCAGGAGTTAACGCACATGTTGATT
>RFIO01000401.1 GCA_003695205.1 Deltaproteobacteria bacterium | reverse complement strand
GATGTGAGGCTCATGCAGCCCAGCTACGTCAAGGGCCATGTCAAGCGCGGAAAGGCCGACAAGGCCGATGCCGAGGCGATCTGCGAAGCCGTGTCGCGCCCGTCCATGCGGTTTGTCCCCGTAAAGAGCGAGGAGACGCAGGCGCTTGTGATGATACACCAGGCGCGGGAATTCCTCGTTCGCAAGCAGACCCAGATCGTGAACGCCATCCGCGCGCATCTGGGCGAGTTCGGGGTCGTTGTCCCGAGGGGTATTCAGAACATCGAGCGCCTGGTTGCGGAATGTGACCGGGCCGCCCCGCCCGCGCCGGCGCGCAAGGTCCTGAACCTGCTGGCCGATCAACTGGTCGATACGCAGAAGAAGATCGCGGTTCTGACCGCCGACATCCACGCGGACGCCAGAGGCAAGGAAGACGCGCGGCGCCTGCAGACCATACCCGGCATCGGGCCGATCACCGCCAGCGCGCTGGTATCCGCACTGCCAGATATCTCCGATTTCAAGTCAGGCCGCGACCTGTCGGCCTGGCTGGGCCTGACACCAAGGCCGCACTCGACAGGTGGAAAGCAGCGGCCGGGGCGCATCTTCCGAATGGACAACAGGTATCTGCGGCGGCTGCTTTATCTGGGGGCCATGGCCCAGGTCAGCGCACGGTGGCGGGGCAAGCCCGGTGACGATTGGCTGTGGAAGATCCTCCAGCGCAAGAAGCCCAGGCAGGCCGCGATCGCGCTTGCCAACCGCATGGCACGCACCGCTTTGCATTGATGAAGAACAAGACCGAATTCCAGGCGGCGCAAGCCGTCTGACCGAAACAGGGGGGCACCTCCTGCCAAGAAGGCAAGTGCATCGTGAGCTGATGGCAAATGACGGATCAATCGCCGAGGACACCCTGTTCGAACCGGAGCGCCGCCGAGCGCGTGCCATTGCCATTGATTGGGGCCAAGGCGACTGCGGACTTTCATCAGGGCGCGCAGCCACCGCGCTGAAATCCAGACGCCGTATACATGGCCGCAACCGAAATGGTGCCAGCAGCAATCGAAAAGCCCTTGCCCCGCGGGAGCCATCCATACATGATGCCGCCGCCGATGATGACGACGCGGGAGTGGCCGGGCAGTTTCCCCTTGGACATGTCGATTTTCCCGTTCGAGAGTCGCTGCT
>RFIO01000400.1 GCA_003695205.1 Deltaproteobacteria bacterium | reverse complement strand
GTAATAGTAGTCGCTCTTCTTCAGTTCCAGGGCGTTGATCACCATGCCCAGCACCGGCGCGTTGACATCGGCCAGCGCCTTGACCGCCTTGCCGGCCAGTTCAAAGGTGGTCTGGCGCGCGCGCACCACCAGGATGGTGCCGGAGAAGAGACGGCTGAGAATGCGGGCATCGGCGACGTTCAGAAGCGGCGGCGTATCGCAGACGATGACGTCGAACTCCTTCTGCAGCCCGTCGAGCAGTTTCGCCATGCGGCTGGAGGAGAGGAGTTCGGCCGGATTGGGGGGAATCGGCCCCGAGGTGATCACCGCCAGGTTGTCGACCGGCCCCTTGTGCAGCAGCGCCTCGCCGCTACCGCCGGCCAGGTAGTTGGACAGGCCATGGCGGTTGGCCAGTTTGAAAATCTTGTGCAGACGCGGCTTGCGCAGGTCGCCGTCGATCAGCACCACCTTCTTTTCCGCCTGGGCCAGGGCGATGGCCAGGTTGGCGGCGGTCGTGGTCTTGCCGGCCGCGGGTCCGGGGCTGGTCACCAGGATGCGCGCCGGCGCCCCCTCTGCCGAGCTGAGCATGACGGCGGTGCGCAGGGCGCGATAGTTCTCCGAATGGGTCGAGCGCGGCTGCTCGAGCAGTACCCGTTCCAGCTGCGCGTCCTTCTCCTTCCACAGCGACACCAGACCAAGCACCGACAGGCCCAGGGCCTTTTCTGTCTCCTCGGGATATTTGACCGTGTTGTCGAGGTACTCGACGAAGAAGGCCAGGCCGATGCCCGCCATCAGGCCGACGATCAGGCCGAGCAGCAGGTTCTTCTTCTTGTTGGGCGACACGGGGAACTCCGGTACGGCCGCCTTCTCGACGATCCAGAGGTTGACCGGCTGGGTCTCCTTGGTGATGCTCTGTTCCTTGATCTTTAGCATCAGGGCGTCATACAGCTGGCGGTTGGTATCGACCTCGCGCTTGAGGGCGCTGTACTGGATGAATTTCTGGTTCAGGTTGAGCGCTTCGGCCTTGGTTCTGTCAAGCTGGGCACGCAGACTTTCCTCGGTCGAGACCGCCAGGTCGTACTGGTTTTTCAGCGAGCGAACGATGCGCTCGACCTCCTGGTCGCGCTTGCGCTTGAGCACCTCGAGATCGCCGTTCGCCTTGATCATCACCGGGTGCTTGGGGCCGTACTTGGCACTCAGTTCGCGCAGCTTCTGCTCCGCCTGCAGAATCTCGCTGCGCAACGTCTGCATGGCAGGGTCGGAGGCGACCGCCGGCAGGGTTTCCGCCTCGTCGGGCCGGCTGGCCAGGCGCTTGACCTGCAGGTAGATGGCCTCCATCTCCTTGCGTTTGGCCTCGGCGTTGACCAGCTGGCTGCTGATCTGGTTGAGCTTCTGCGGCGTCACGGTCAGCCGGTCCTCCAGGGTGACGATATCGTTGGCCACCATGTAGGCCTGCAGGCGCTTCTCGGCGGCGTCGAGCTTCTTGCGCTCTTCCTCCGCCTTGCGGGTCATCCAGTCGAGGGTGAGCCGGGTCGAGTCAAGCTTCATGTTCAGGGTCTGCTCGACATAGGCGGTCGCCGTGGCGTTGGCGACCCGGGCGGCGAATTCCGGGTTGGGACTGCGGTAGCTGATGGTGACGATGCGGCTGTTCTTGAACGGCCGCACCTCCAGCTGCTCGGCGATCATGTCGGCGAGCAGCAGTTCCTCATCCTC
>RFIO01000399.1 GCA_003695205.1 Deltaproteobacteria bacterium | reverse complement strand
GTCGCTCACATCGCTTTTGCGCGCCGGATGGCTGCTGCTGCCGACACTGGCGCCAACCCGGTGATAGACCCGGCTTTCGGGAGCATAGGCCAGCCGAAAACGTTTCCCGCGCAAGGCCCAGTCCAGTTCCTCGAAGTAGAGGAAATACCCTTCGTTCATGAGGCCGACTTCGCGAACAAAACGCCGGGTCACCAGCATCGAGGCGCCAACGACATAGCTCATTCGTCGCTCGCACGACAATGCCGAAAAAGGTCGGTCGACCGAACGTTCACGACCAAGGTGCCAGGGCAGCCCGATCCAGGGGCAATACCAGGCTCCCCCCCTCGCCTGCACCTTTGACGGCCGGTTGAAATAGAGCAGTGTCGACCCGCAGATCCCGGCATCAGGCAGTTGTTCCAGCCGCCGCAACATGGCCAAAAGGGCATCCCTGTGAACCCGGGTATCATTGTTGAGCAGCCAGAAACTGTCAAATTCATTCCGGGCCAGGGCATAGCGCAATCCGACGTTGTTGGCCCCGGCGAAACCGAGATTGGCACCGCAGTCCACCAGGACAAGATCCGGATGGGGATCGGCCGGCGTCGGCGCCTCGGCTTCCTCACGCGTCAGCCTGAGGCAGGGGACGGGCTTGGGTACCGCAGGGGCAACCAGTTCCGGCAGCCCGGGCGGATAATCGGGGGTAAAATCAAGGGCACCGCGCGCCCAGGCTTCAATCCGGTCGAGATCGCCGCCCCGCGAGCCATTGTCGCACAGGATCACCCGCCAGTTCCCCGACATGCGGAAAACACTCTCAAGGCAGCCGATGGAGTCCCGCCAGCCGTTGAAGTTGACAATGATAATGGCCGTCTTCAATGGTAGATATCCCAACCGAGAAGAAGTGCCCAAAGCACACCCACGACAAACAGGACAGAATCCTTCATCAGAACCAGGGTCGGATCTCCCGCCCGCCCGGCCTGCGCGCACATCAGGTAGCGCAACAGCCCGAAACAGCAGAGCGGCACGGTGTAGATGAGGGAGGTGCGGTTGACAACGTACATCGTGTAGGTCACGAGCGCGGAGGTCCCTGACATGAACATGACCCCATCGAGAAAAGCCGGGGAATATCGCGCCAGAACCGGTCGACAGCTTGCCCCGCTACCCGACTCGCCCTGCAGGGCCAGTTCGGAACGTCTTTTTCCCGCGCTGATGAACAGGGCCAGAAAAAGGACACTCAGAAACAGCCACTGAGAGATGATCACCCCAAAGACGGCACCACCGTACAGAAGGCGCAACAAAAAACCACCTGCGATACAGAACAGGTCGAAAACCGGTTGGGATTTCAGGTACAGGGTGTAGCCCGCTGACAGGAGCAGGTAACCTCCCAGACAGATTTTGGCCTGGACAGGAGCCCCGAGAACAAGCGCGCCGGCGAGGGAGAACAGGACCAGAGCCAGAACAACGGCAACACCTACGGGGACACTACCTGCCGCGATGGGCCGAGATCGTTTTACCGGGTGATTCCGGTCCTGTTCCCTGTCGTGGATATCATTGAGGATATAGACCCCGCTGGAAGCAAAACAGAAGGCCAGAAAAGCCCCCCACCATCTTCCCGGCTCCACCAGCCACAGGTAGTGCCCGGCCAGCAGCGGGGGGAAAAACATCATGAGGTTTTTCAACCACTGATGCAGGCGCAGCAATCTGACCACCGGCAAGAACATCATTCCGACTCCAGGCGATCCGCGAGGGCCAGGGCGGCATCCCTGTAATGCGCGCCTGGCGGGGCCTCTACAGCCGCCGCCCGGAACTGGCGCGCCGCCTCGGACATACGTTTTTCCCTCAGCAACAATTGCCCCAGCTGATAACGGTAAAAGGGATCATGATAGGTTCTGTACAACTGCTGCAAAAGTTCGATCGTTTCTTCGACAGCTTCCTGCCGGGGCTCACCTTCCAGAACCTCAAGACGGACCTTGTCGATTTTCAGCAGCAGTTTCTGAAACTCAAAATAGAGAGGATCCCCTTTCTTCCTGGTACGCAGGACAAGGTCCCGGGCCAGTTCCTGCGCACCTTCCCGATGGAGGAACTCGGCACGTTTAAGCTCGAGAAAGTCACGATTTCTCATCCCTTCCGGAGCCCTGTTGGTAAAAATCAGCCGAGCCGCCTCTTTCTTGCGGCCCGCCTCCAGCAGGAGATCGGCAAGCACGGACCGCACGTAGGGGAAATCCGGTGATTTCTCCGCGCTGTCGCGAATCAGGGCAAGGTTGTCCCGCCACAGCAGATTGCGATCAAAGACCGTATACCCGAACACGCCGCAGACGAGGGTCAGAACAACTCCTGACGCAACAGCGGGAACATGCCGTGCGAACTCCGGGCGGGCGACACCCCAAACAACCCCCGGCACCAGAAAGGCCAGTGGAATATACATATACCGTTCAGCCACTGGCGTCCATCCCGGCCGCGCAAGCAGGGCAACCAGGGCAGAGGCCGCGATCACAGCCGCGGCCACCAGGAAACCGGCCGCGATACCCCGTCGCACCAGAAACCAGAGAGGAGCGACAAAGGCCACGACAGCCAGCCAGGCAAAGTGGGCGGGAACAGGGTAAATGGTGAAATTGAGCGGCCAGGGGAAAAACAGCTTGCGAACATAGAATCCCGCCCCGGCAGCCAGCTGCCCCCAACTCGCCCCCTCGAGGGAGACCAGGGAGGACGCGATGTCGGCAAGGCCCCAAAGGTTGCTCCTGGCGGTCCAGGCCCGAAACCCGACAAAAGCAACCAGTAGCCCCGCGGCCAAAACGGGGAAAAGCCAACGGGGCAGCCTGCCTTTGGCAGGAACCGCGGGAGGACGGATTTCCTTTTTCCAGCACCAGGACAGCACCAGGGCGGCTGGCAGAAAAAAAAGAGCTGTCTCCTTTACCAGAAATCCAGGAGCCAGGGCGGTCAGACTGGCCAAAACCCAGCGGAACCTGTTTTCCACCAGGGCCGTCAGCAGACAATGCGCCGCCAGCAGCACAAAAACGGCTGCCAGCACATCACTGCGCCCGGCAAACCATGTTACCGCCTCGACATTGAGTGGATGCAGAGCAAAGAGGGCCGCTGAAGCCAGAGGGAAAAAAAACGGTTCCCCGCCGGCAGCTCGCGCCACCCTGACAGCCAGCCCCCAGACAAGCGTGACGTTCAGGAAGTGCAACAGAACATTTTCCAGATGAAGAAAACTTGGAATCCCGCCCCAGACCCGATGGTCGACAAGGTAGGTCAGCATCAGCAACGGGCGATAATAATTTTCCGTTGTCAGCGTGAACAGGTCCGCCAGGACCAGATCCGGGCGGTTCTGGAACCACTGAAGGATGGCCCGGTCATCAACGGGGCTGAGAGGAGCATGCAGAGCCGGAAAATAGACGAGCAGAACAAGGAAAAG
>RFIO01000398.1 GCA_003695205.1 Deltaproteobacteria bacterium | reverse complement strand
TCTGGGATGGCCTGGAGGCGGTGTTCCTGGCGCACCTGAGTGAAACCAACAACACGCCCGAACACGCCCGCCGAGCCGTCGATGCCGTCCTTGCGAACCAGAATGTCTGCCGGCCGCAGCTGAACTTCGGCTGGCAGGACCGGCCGAGTGTCTGCCTGAACATCGACAGCTGAAATTACCCATAGAGAGACACGATTCCAACGCAGGAGAAAGCCCGACCATGATTCCCCGTTACACCCGCCCTGAAATGGCCCGCATCTGGGAGCCGGAAAACCGCTTTCGCATCTGGCTCGAAATCGAAACCCTGGCCTGCGAGCAGATGGCCAACCTCGGGATCATTCCCCGGGAAGCCGTCAAGGTGATTCGCGAAAAGGGGAACTTCGACATCGAGCGCATCGATGCCATCGAGGCCGAGGTCAAGCATGATGTCATTGCCTTTCTGACCTCCGTGGCCGAGTTCGTCGGCCCCGAGGCGCGGTTCATCCACCAGGGGATGACCTCGTCGGACGTGCTCGATACCTGCCTGTCGGTGCAGCTGGTGCAGGCGGCCGACGAACTGATCAAGGATCTGGACATGGTGTGCGACTCGATCCGCGAACGGGCCATGGAACACAAATTCACGGTCTGCATGGGGCGCTCCCACGGCATCCACGCCGAGCCGATCACCTTCGGGCTCAAGCTGGCCAGCTGGTACGCCGAAATGGACCGCAACCGCCGGCGCCTCAAGGCGGCGCGCATGAGCATCGCCACCGGGGCCATTTCCGGTGCCGTCGGCACCTTCGCCAATATCGACCCGAGCGTCGAGGCCTACGTCTGCGAAAAGCTCGGCCTGCACCCCGAGCCGGTTTCGACCCAGGTGATTCCGCGGGACCGCCATGCCGAGTTCTTCTGCGTGCTTGCCATCATCGCCTCGTCCATGGAGCGCATCGCGGTCGAAATCCGCCATCTTCAACGCACCGAAGTTCTGGAAGCCGAGGAATTCTTCAGCAAGGGGCAGAAGGGCTCCAGCGCCATGCCGCACAAGCGCAACCCGATCCTGTCGGAAAACCTGACCGGACAG
>RFIO01000053.1 GCA_003695205.1 Deltaproteobacteria bacterium | reverse complement strand
ATGCGTCGGTATCCAACGAAGTTGTCTGGGGTGTCGTCGAAATCTGGCTGCCGATTCTGCATCGTGAAGTCAGGGAGTTGCTGAGAAACTGACTCTGTGCGCAGACATCTTCCTTTCATTGACACCCCTTCCCCCCGTTCCTACAATGCCTCAACCGGAGGCGGCCCCCTTGGCAAAAAAACCGAAACAGATATTCAGCTGCACCCAGTGCGGCTATCAGAGCCCCAAGTGGCTGGGCAAGTGCCCGGACTGCAACCAGTGGAACACCCTGGTTGAAGAGCAGGCGGTTGTTGCCGGCGGACACAGCAGGGCGCTGGCCGCGCCGGGAAAGGCGCAGAAATTCTCCGAGATAAACAGCCGCGAAGAGGACCGGCTGCGCTGCGGTATCGGCGAGTTGGACCGGGTACTCGGCGGCGGCGTGGTGCCCGGCTCCCTGATTCTGATCGGCGGCGATCCCGGCATAGGCAAATCGACCCTGCTGTTGCAGGCGGTCAACCGGCTGTCCCGAAACGGCAAGGCGCTCTATGTTACCGCCGAGGAGTCGGCGCGTCAGGTCAAGTTGCGCGGCGAACGGCTCGGCGTGAGCGCCGACAACCTCTATCTTCTGGCGGAGACGTCTCTGGAGCAGGTCAGGGCACGCATCAAGGAGTTGCAACCCGATTTTCTGGTGATCGACTCGATCCAGACCATCTTCACCGACAGCGTCGAGTCGGCCCCCGGCAGCGTCAGCCAGGTGCGCGAGTGCACCGGTCAGCTGATGATGCTGGCCAAGGGGGAAGGGTTGCCGACCTTTCTCGTCGGGCACGTCACCAAGGACGGTGCCATCGCCGGGCCGCGCGTGCTGGAGCACATGGTCGACACCGTTCTCTATTTTGAGGGGGACCCCGGTCATCCCTACCGCATTCTGCGCGCGGTCAAGAACCGCTTCGGCTCGACCAACGAGATCGGCGTCTTCGAGATGAGCGAAGCCGGTCTGCGCGAGGTAAGCAATCCCTCCGAGCTGTTTCTTGCCGAACGGCCCGAACAGAGCGCCGGCAGTGCCGTGGTCCCGGCGCTGGAGGGGAGCCGGCCGATTCTTGTCGAACTGCAGGCGCTGGTTTCCGGCAGCAGTTTTGGTACCCCGCAGCGCACCGCCATCGGCATCGATCACAAACGGGTCGCGCTGCTGGTGGCGATCCTGGAAAAGAAAGTCGAACTGATGCTGGCCGGCCAGGATATCTTCCTCAATGTCGCCGGCGGCGTGCGCCTCGATGAACCGGCCGTCGATCTTGCCGCCATCGCCGCGCTGGCGAGCAGCCACCTGAACCGGGTCATTGACGCGCAAACGGTGATCTTCGGCGAGGTCGGTCTCACCGGTGAGGTACGTGCCGTCTCCCAACCCGAATTGCGGGTTACCGAAGCCGCCCGCCTCGGTTTTACCCGGTGCATCCTGCCCAAAGGAAGTCTCAAGAACATCAAGCCTCCCAAGGGGATGAAACTGGTCGGTATTCGCCACGCCAGTGAGCTGATGGAACTGATTTTCAATTAGGGTGAGGCTGTTCTGAAGAATCGGCCTGCCGAACGAACCGGGCTTGTCTGGAAACAGGCCGGCCTGGCTTTCTTGATCGGCGATGACCTCGCTGTTAGGATGCCCGAACGGCATCGAACCTGACGGGAGAGAACCATGAGCGACAATCTGACCCATTTTGACCAGGACGGCAAGGCGATCATGGTTGATGTCGGCGGCAAGCGACCGACCGAGCGCGTTGCCATTGCCGGTGGTGAGGTGCGCATGAAAGCGGAAACACTGCGGCGCATCCTCGATCGCACAATCGAAAAGGGGGATGTATTCGGCATCGCCCGCACCGCCGGCATTATGGCGGCCAAGCAGACCAGCAGCCTGATTCCTCTGTGCCATCCGTTGCTGCTTACCTCGGTGGCGGTCGACTTCGACTCGCACCCCGATGAGGGGCGGGTGGAGATTCGCGCCACGGTCAAGGTCACCGGGCAGACCGGAGTCGAGATGGAGGCGCTCACCGCGGTGTCGGTGGCGGCGCTGACCATTTACGATATGTGTAAGGCCATCGACAAGGGAATGGAGATCGGCGCCATCCGGCTGCTGGAGAAGCACGGCGGCAAAAGCGGCAGCTGGGTTCGGGAGGAAAACCGATGACGCGTACCTGGCGAATCGGCTGGAAGATTCTGCTGCCACTGATTTTGTTGCTCGGTTTGCTGGCCGTTGTTTTTGTCCTCTCTCTGGTTCGGGGCGAATCGACCTTCAAGCTGGTGGTGCTCGCAGGGATTTTTCTGCCCCTGCTGCTGATTCTGATCGGTTCCTTGCGGCGCAGGGTCGTACTGGATGACCGGGGCGTTCAGGTCGTGCGCCTGTTCGATGTCAAATCCTTCACCTGGAACGAGCTGACCTCGCTGGAGGCCGCCTCGGTGCGCGGACGCGCCTTTATCACCCTGTGCGCCGGCGACGAGTTCGCCATCCTTTCCAACAGTTACGGCGATTTCAACGGACTGGTCAGGGCGTTGGTGGAACGACTGCCGGAGGCGGGAGTCAGCGAGGAGGCGAAGCGTCTTCTTGACCGCAAGGATTCGGTGATGGCGGGGGCTTTTCCTCTCTGGTTCGGAGTCGTTGCCCTGGTCTACATCCTGTGGCACATGCTGGCCGGGCAGGGGTGAGATGGATTGACTTGCGCAGCCCGATAAAGTACCTTGAAGCATTACAGATTTATCACGGAGGCTCCTGATGGAACCTGAAAAGCTCGAGGAATTCCGGCAACTGTTGCAGGGCCAGCTCGACGAGATTCTGCGCAATGCCGGCGAAACCGTCGCCGAGATGACCGACGAGCAGGAGAACTTCCCCGATCCGACCGATCGGGCGTCCATGGAATCGGACCGCAATTTCGAACTGCGCATCCGCGACCGTGAACGCAAGCTCGCCAACAAGATTCGCGAGGCGCTGGCGCGTATCGACAGCGGCGAATTCGGGCTGTGTGAAAGCTGCGGCGAGGACATCGGCGAGGGTCGTCTCAAGGCCCGTCCGGTAGCCACCCTGTGCATCGAGTGCAAGACCGAACAGGAACGACAGGAGAAGATCGGCTGAGACGCTCCGGTTGACAGCCAGGCGCCCTTTGGGTAATTTACGCTTCGCGTTTTTCGGGGCTGTAGCTCAGCTGGGAGAGCGACGCGTTCGCAACGCGTAGGTCGGCGGTTCGATCCCGCTCAGCTCCACCAATAAAAACAAAGGCTTACGGTGT
>RFIO01000397.1 GCA_003695205.1 Deltaproteobacteria bacterium | reverse complement strand
TGCGCCAGCGCATCAGTTTTGCCCATCACCTTGTGCCCCTCGACCGCGCCACGGTGCGCGACTACATCGGTCACCGTCTGCTGGTGGCCGGAAGGCGGGAGGGTGGACTGTTCTCGCCCGCGGCCTGCGCGGTCATCGCCCGCGCCAGCCGGGGTGTGCCGCGCCTGGTCAACATCCTCTGCCACAAGGCGCTGATGATCGCACGCGATCAAGGAGCGCGCCGGGTCGAGAAGCATCATGCCGCCCGGGCAGCGCGCGATACCGCCGAGGCCCAGACCCCCTTCGCCTGGCACGACCGGCCGGGCCTGGTCTGGGGGATCGGTGCCATCACCCTGGTGGAACTGGTGCTGGTGGTCTGGATTCTGGCCGAAATGGGCTGAGGCCGAATCAATCGCCGTGGTAGGTCCCCGAGCGCAGGCAGGCGTCGAAACAGGACAGGATGGCGCGGCGCCGCTCCAGGCTGATGCGGTCTGATCGGACCGCATCTTCGGCCGTGGCGCGCAGGCGGTCGCGCAGGGCCCCGGGAGGGTACTGAACCTGGGCGAGGATCCCTTCGACGCTGTCTCCTTTGTCCTCCCTGATGACCTCGAAACAACCATCTTTGTCGATGCGCACGCTGGCGATATCGGTATCGCCGAACAGGTTGTGCAAATCGCCCAGGGTCTCCTGGTAGGCACCGACCAGAAAAACCCCCATGACATAGTCCTCTCCCGGCTCAACGCCATGCACCGGCAGGGTGGTGCGTTTGTCGGCGGGACCGGCGAAACGGGAGATGCGGCCGTCCGAATCGCAGGTGATGTCGGCGATGATGGTTTCGCGTCCAGGTTTCTCGTTCAACCGGGCGATGGGAGCCACCGGAAAGAGCTGACCAATGGCCCAGTGGTCGGGAAGGGACTGGAAGACACTCAGGTTGCCGTAAGCGATATCGGCCAGCTCATCCCGCAGCTCATGCAATGGCTCCGGCAGGTTGTCGGCACTGCCGAAACGTTCGAGCAGGGTGTGCCCGGCGGCGAGGATCAGGTTCTGCACCCTGGCGCGCCGACGCAGGTCGATGCGCCCGGCAACGAAGTCCCGGTGCAGTTCGTCCCTCAGCTGCAGGATGCGCCGGTAGTCCTCCTCGGGGTTTTCACAGTCCGAAAGCCGGTTGACCAGTTCGGTGAGTTCGCGCAACTTCGGCTGGTCGTCGGGCCGGGCCTGAATCTGCCCCGGTGCCGGTTCGAAGCGGGTGACGTCGAAGAGGTTGAACAGCAGCATGCTGTAGTAGGCGACCAGTGGCCGCCCGGACTCGGTGACGATGTCGGGGGCCGGCAGGCCGTCGAGCTCGGCTTTCAGGGTCTCAACCAGGCAGCTGGCATAGTCGCGCAGGCTGTAGTCGCAGGACTGGCTGTCGGTGGAACGCTGTCCCAGGTAGTCGACCGCCAGACCGCCGCCGAAGTCGATCAGCCCCAGTGGCGCGCCTTCACGCACCAGTTCGGCGTAGAAGCGGCTCGCTTCATGCGCCGCCGCGGCGACCTGGTGCAGCTCGGGGATTTGCGAACCGAGGTGGCAATGGAGCAGGCGCAGCCAGGAGAGGTGTCCCAGATCCCGCAGCCGGTCGACGGTCTGGATCATCTGGGTGATCGACAGGCCGAAGATGCTGCGTTCGCCGCTGGTGAGGTTCCAGTGGCCGCCGACCCTGGTCGCCAGCTTGGCGCGAATGCCCAGTGCCGGCTCGATGCCAAGGCGTTCACTGCATTCAAGAATCAGATCGAGTTCCGCCGGAGTTTCCAGCACGAAGATGCAGTCGTGGCCCAGGGCGCGGGCCTGCAGCCCGAGTTCGATGAACTGTCGGTCCTTGTATCCGTTGCAGATGAGCAACCGGCCATCGAGGGGGAGGGAGGCGACGGCGATGGCCAGCTCGGCCTTGCTGCCGGCTTCCAGGCCATGCCCCCAGGGGGTGCCGAAGCGGACGATCTCCTCGATCACCTGGCGCTGCTGGTTGACCTTGATGGGATAGACGCCCCGGTAGCGGCCCGGGAACTTCTGTTCGGTCATGGCATCGCGAAAGGCACGATGCAGCCGGGCGATCTGGTTGTCGAGCAGATTCTCCACTCGCAGAAGCAGCGGCAGCGACAGGCCGCGTTCGCGCAGCCCGGCAAGAATTTCCGGCAGGGGGACCGGCCTGGCGCCCTGCTCGGGCAGACGCACCGCCAGCGCGCCGTCGGGCGTGACGTCGAAATAGCCGTTGCCCCAGCGGCGGATGCCGTAGAGTTCGGCGGCGTCTTCAGCGGTCCAGTCGGTCATGGTTGGATTCGCTTTAACCACAGAG
>RFIO01000396.1 GCA_003695205.1 Deltaproteobacteria bacterium | reverse complement strand
GTCTGGACCTGGTTGTCCTTGACCCCGAGGGTATGGGTGCAGCCGTTGCCGCAGTAACCGCACACGGTGTCGACTTCCTTGAGCTGCCAGGGACGGGCCTTGAACTTGAACGGCCGCGGCAGCAGGGCACCGACCGGGCAGAGAGAAACACACTGCCCGCAGAATTCGCATGAAAGCCCCCGGTCGAAAGCGGTGGCGATCTTGGTTTCAAATCCGCGCTCGATGAAGGAATAGGAGCCGTGGGCCACAACTTCATCGCAGACCCGCACACACCGGCCGCACAGGACGCAACGATTCATGTTGCGCTCAATGAAGGGGTTGTTCTCATCCGTTTCGTAATGAAACTTCTCCCCCTCGAAGCGATTGGTGACCACCTCGTAGTCGTAGGTCAGCTCCTGCAGTTCGCACTCGCCGCCCTTGTCGCAGACCGGACATTCGACCACGTGGTTGACCAGCAGAAATTCCAGCACGGTCTTGCGGACCTTGCGGATTTCTTCGGAGGTCGTCGTGACCACCATCCCCTCGGTGACCGGAGTGGTACAGGAGGGAATCAGGCGCCCCTTCATCTGCTCGACCTCTACAAGGCAGACGCGACAGGCGCCGAACGGCAGCAGTTTCTTGGCGTAGCAAAGCACAGGGATGTCTATCCCGGCTTCGCGGGCGGCCTCGTAAATGGTGTAGGTCTTGGGTACCGTGACCTGTTTGCCGTCGATTGTCAGATTTACCATCGTATCCTCGTATCCGCTTCAGCTACTCGGCAGCGTGTGGTTAGTCGATCGCCATGAACCGGCAGGCGTCATAGCAGGAGGTACATTCGGTGCACTTGTCCCGGTCGATGTAGGCCACCTGGCCCTTTTCCCAGGTTATGGCGTCAACCGGACAGACCCGCTTGCACAGACCGCACTTCTTGCAGGCCTCGTCAATAACATGGAAATGCAGCAGCGGCTTGCAGACGTGGGAGGGACACTCCTTATCGTGAATGTGGGCCTCGTACTCATGCCGGAAGTAGCGAATGGTCGACAGAACCGGGTTGGGCGCAGTCTGGCCGAGACCGCACAGCGATGACTTCTTGATATCCATCGCCATGTCCTGCAGCAGCTCGATATCTCCATCCTGCCCTTCGCCCGCGCAAATGCGCTCGAGGATTTCGAGCATGATCTTCAGACCGATGCGGCAGGGAATACACTTGCCGCAGGATTCGCGCCGGGTGAAGGTCAGGAAGAACCGGGCGACATCGACCATGCAGGTGGTCTCGTCCATGACCACCAGGCCGCCGGAACCCATCATGGCGCCGGCCTTGATCAGCGAGTCGTAGTCGACCTCGGCATCCAGGGCTTCGGCCGGCAGGCAGCCGCCCGAGGGGCCGCCAGCCTGAACAGCCTTGAACTTGCGGTTGTTCAGGATACCGCCGCAGACGTCGTAGATAACCTCGCGCATGGTGACCCCGGCGGGAACCTCGACCAGACCGGTATGCTTGACCTTGCCGGTCACCGCGAAGATCTTGGTCCCCTTGGTCCCTTCGGTTCCGATGGAGGCATACCAGTCGGCCCCGCGCTGAAGGATGTAGGTGACGTTGGCGTAGGTCTCGACGTTGTTGATGTTGGTCGGCTTGCCCCAGAGACCGCGCACCGCCGGGAAGGGCGGACGCGGGCGGGACATGCCGCGCTGGCCTTCGATCGAAGCCATCAGTGCCGTCTCCTCACCGCAGACGAAGGCGCCGGCACCGGCCTTGATGCGCAGGTGGAAGGGGAAGCCGAGCCCCATGCAGTCATCACCGAGAATGCCGCGCTCGTAGCAGGTATCGATGGCCAGCTGAAGGCGCTTGATCGCCAGCGGGTACTCGGCACGGACATAGACGTAGCCGTGGCTGCAGCCGATGGCGTAAGCGGCGACCATCATCCCCTCGATGATGCAGTATGGGTCGCCTTCAAGCAGCGAGCGGTCCATAAAAGCGCCGGGATCGCCCTCGTCGGCGTTGCAGATCAGATACTTGAGCTTGCCGGGGCTGGCCTTGGCGAAAGACCACTTGACCCCGGTGGGGAAACCGCCGCCGCCACGACCGCGCAGACCGGAGCGCTTGACCTCCTCGACCACGTCTTCCGACGGCATGGTCACGGCCCGCTTGATGCCTTCAAACCCACCGTGGGCGATATAGTCCTCGATGCTTTCGGCGTCGATCCGCCCGCAGCGCGAAAAGATGGTGCGATGCTGTTTTTCCAGAAACTGTGAATAGTACGGCCCGGCTGTCTTCTTGGGCACCGGTTCACCGCCGATGATGTGCTGCTCAACGATCTGCGGCACCAGTTCGGGGGTGACGAAATCGTAGGTCACCACATCCTGGTCGGGAAAATGGATGTCGACCAGCACGTCGTTGGCACACAGGCCGCGGCAACCGGTCTTCTTGATTTCGCAGCGCTTGCCGACCCGGGCCTCAATGCCGTGCTTTTCGAACTCCTGCTCGAAAGCTTCGGCGACCTTGAGCGAACCGGAGGCAATACCGCCGGTCCCGGTACAGATGAGAACTTCAACGGTCTGAGCAGTTTCTGCCATGGGATACCCCTGTCAAAACGGACCGGAATCAGTCCATCTTCTGGTATTTTTCAATAACTTCGTTCAGCTTCTGCACCGACATCGAGCCATAAGTGGCATCGTTTACCATGATGACCGGGGCCATACCGCAGGCACCGATGCAGGCGACGTACTCGCAGGTGAACTTCAGATCCTCGGTTGTTTCCGCATGGGCGATGCCAAGCGACTCCTTGACCTTTTCACCAAGGCGGGAAGCGCCCTTGACGTGGCAGGCCGTGCCCATGCAGATACGCACGATATACTTGCCTCGCGGTTCCAGGTGGAACTGAGCGTAAAAGGTCAAAACCCCGTAGATCTGGCTCGGATAGACATTCAGACGCTCGGCGGTAACGAAAACGGTTTCCTCGGGGACATAGCCGTAATGATCCTGGATCGCCTGCAGCACCGGCATCAGCGCACCGGGCATATCCTGGTACTTGTCGAGGATCTCGTGGCAGGGTCCGAGGTCGATTTCCTGCTCGACAGCTTTTTCTGCGGATTCACTCATGACTGGCTACCTCGCTGGTCGCGTTAGCGGTCAATCTCGCCGAGAACGACATCGAGGGTACCGATGATCGCGATGACGTCGGCAATCAGGGCGCCTTCGACCAACTGCGGCAGGGCCTGCAGGTTGACGAAGGAGGCCGGACGGATGCGCATGCGATAGGGGCGCGGAGACCCGTCGGAAATCAGGTAGAAACCGACTTCGCCCTTGGGATTCTCGACACCGACATAGACCTCGCCGGGCTCCGGCTTGAAGCCTTCGGTGATAATCTTGAAGTGATGGATCAGGCCCTCGATGGTGTTGACCACATCCTTCTTGGGCGGCAGCACTACCTTGGGGCAATCGGCCAGGATTGGCCCGGGCTTGAGACGGTCGAGGCACTGGTGCACAATCTTGCAGGCCTCGCGGATCTCATCGAGGCGCACCTTGTAGCGTGCCCAGGTATCACCGTCCGTGTGGGTCACAACCCGGAAATCGTAGCTTTGATAGTCGCAGTACGGCTGGTCACGCCGCAAATCCCAGTCAACACCCGACGCGCGCAGTGCTGGTCCGGTCAGGCCGACATCGATGGCGTCCTCAGCCGAGATAGCGCCGATGCCGCAGACGCGCTTCTGCCAGATCTTGTTGCCCGAGAGCAGCCCCTCGTAGGTGTCAACGTTGCCAGGCATTTCATTGACGAAATCACGAATCTCCTTCTCAATGCCGTCAGGCAGATCTGCCGACAGGCCACCGACCCGGAAATAGTTGGAGGTCATGCGCGCGCCGGAGATCTTCTCATAGAAGTCCATGATGCGCTCACGCTCGCGGAAGCAGTAGAGAAAGACGGTCATGGCGCCGATGTCGAGCGCGTGGGTCGCAAGCCAGACCAGATGGCTCTTGATACGGGTCAGTTCGGCCATCATCACGCGGACCACGTTGGCGCGCTCGGGAATCTGTCCGTCGATGCCGAGCAGCTTTTCCACCGCCAGGATATAGGCGAGGTTGTTGTGCATCGGCGCCAGGTAGTCGAGGCGGTCGGTCAACGGCAGGACCTGGTGGTAGGTCCGGTGTTCCGACAGCTTCTCCACGCCACGGTGCAGAAAGCCGATATGCGGCGTGGCCTTGACGACAACCTCGCCGTCAAGCTCGAGCACCAGCCGAAGCACACCGTGAGTCGAAGGGTGCTGCGGCCCCATGTTGATGGTCATCGTTTCGAGATTCGCCATGTCTGCCTCTTTTTTATGCTTTGTGCAATCAATGCGTCGTTGTTCAGCTCAGGCGGCCCTGGTAAGGCTCGCGATCGGGACCCTGCACGGGATAATCCTTGCGCAGCGGATGTCCTTCCCAGTCGTCGGGCAGCAGAATGCGCCGCAGATCGGGATGGCCCTTGAAATCGATGCCAAACATGTCCCACACCTCGCGCTCCAGCCAGTTGGCAGTGCTCCAGACACCGGTGACAGTGTCGATCCGGGCATCGCCCTCCTCTACCGGAGCCTTCAGCCGCAGGCGCAGGTGCTCACCGATATTGTAAAGGTGGTAGACAACCATGAAGCGGGGCGTCTGGCCGAGATAGTCGACCCCGCAGACATCGGTCAGAAAGTTGTAGCCGCACTCCTGCTTGAGAAAGGTACAGACCGCGACAATATCCTCTTTGCGCACCGTCACCGTGGTCTGGCCACGGTGCTCGGCGACATCGAGCACACTGTCGTTGAACTTCCCTTTCAGCTTCGCTACTGCCGGATGCTCACTCATGACCTAGAAATCCTCTTCGTGTAGATGGATGAAACTGTCTCAATCAGGCTTCGCTGATCCGCTCGCCGACACCGATGGCCGCACCGAAGGAGTTGCGCTCCTTCATGATCTTTTCCTGCAGCTTCATGATGCCGTAGAGAAGGCCCTCGGGCCGGGGAGGACAGCCGGGCACGTAGACATCGACCGGCAGCACCGTATCAATCCCCTGAACCGTGCTGTAGGTGTCGAAAATGCCGCCGGAACATGCGCAGGCGCCCATGGCGATGACATATTTCGGCTCGGGCATCTGCTCGTAGACAGTCTCGATCACCGGCAGCATTTTCTTGGTGACGGTGCCGGCAATGATGATGCAGTCAGACTGGCGCGGCGAGGCACGGAACAAAATGCCAAAGCGGTCAAGGTCGAAGCGGGCGGCACCGGCCGCCATCATCTCGATGGCACAGCAGGCCAGGCCAAAGGTCATGGGCCAGAGGGATTTGGCGCGCGACCAGTTGACCAGCTTGTCGAGCGATGTGGTGATGACGTTATTGCCGAGCGTTTCTACTCCCATTCCAGCGCTCCTTTTTTCCAGACGTAGACGTATCCGATCAGAAGAATGATGATGAAGACGCCCATTTCGACAAAACCGAACAGGCCGAGCCGCTTGAACATCACCGCCCATGGGTAGAGAAAGACGGCCTCAATGTCGAAGACAATGAAGAGCATGGCGATGATATAAAACTTGATCGACAGTCGCTCGCGCGCCGAGCCGACCGGGGGCATACCGCACTCATAGGGGGCCAGTTTGACCTCGCCCGGCTTTTTCTGGCCGATCAGCCGCGACATAATGACGGAGCCGACGGCGAATGCGACCGCGATGACAATCAGAACGAGGATCGGCAGATAACTGTCAAGCATGAAAAGCTCCTCCCAACAGCGTTTGTTGTGCTGATGCCCTGGCAAGAAGGCGCAAGGATAGCGTTTACGGATTTTAAGCGTGTGCAAGGTAGGATAATTGCCCCCCAAAGTCAAGGAAAAAATACAGTATACTGTATGCAAAAAACGACAGGATAATCCCTTTAAAAACAACTAGTTCGGCAAATTTTTTCCTCCTTGGCCACAATGCTGACTGCCCCGGTCGGTTATGGATGAAATTCTTCTTATCATGCCTGTCCCCAACCACCCGGCGACAAAGGCGTACAGAATCGCACCCATCCGTCCGATACGTCAGTTGTAGTGCACGCCAGAACCGCGGGGAGGAACCATGAACACAACCACGCACCATGTAAGTGCGACCATCCTGCCACTTCAGCGCCCGCCTGGCACAATCCTGCCTGACGCCCTCGGCCGAGCCGTCCTTGCCTTCTTGCGCCATGGCGAGCTTGCCCACATGGCCCAGGACCTTCTCGTAGCGGCCTGCACCGATCTGCAGGCCGACGGCGGCCTGATTTTCGACATAGATACCGAAGGCCACCCCCGCCTTCTGGCAGCCATATCCGGAAGCTGGCTGGATGGTATCAACCCCGACCCGTGCCAGTCGGAAAATTGGCTAGACGGCTATCCACTGCCCATGTTCGGCCTGCCTCTTGCCCGCGGCGAAATCCTGCATTTCGATCGTCAGTTCAGCAACACCATACACGGCGACGAACTGATTCCCCAGGGTGTCGGGAACCTGGTCGGCATTCCTCTCGAACACAACGACCAGGCGATCGGCAGTGTTTTCCTTTTCAACCGCACCACAGGCTTTGACGAACAGGCCTGCCGCTGTTGCGAAACCATGGCCAACACCATCGGCCTGGCCATCGCCACCGCCCGCGAACGCATCAGCAGGCACCAGGCCGAATCGGAACTGCGCCAGGCCCAGAAGATGGAAGCCCTCGGCCAGCTGGCGGCAGGTGTCGCCCACGACTTCAACAACATGCTGACCGTCATCAACGGCTACACCGCCATGGCGGGACAGTCTCTCGAACCAGACCATCCCATGCGCGAAGGCCTTGATATAGCGCTTGAAGCTGGCAAACGCGCCGCCGACCTGGCCCGGCAGCTGCTCGCGTTCAGCCGCCGACAGATGCTTCAGCCGCGCGTGCTCGATCTCGACAGCCATCTTGACCGGCTGCAGAAACTGCTGCGCCGGCTTATCCGGGAGGACATCCGGTTCACCACCCTGCTTGCCGGAGGGCTGCCCTACATCAAGGCCGACCCGGGTCAGCTTGAACAGGTACTGATGAACCTTGTCATCAACGCCCGCGATGCCATGCCTGAAGGTGGTGAGCTCAGACTGGAAACAGGGCGGCGCAGCTTCGACCGTGCCTTCCTGGCTGCCAACCCGGGGTCCCGGCCCGGCGACTACGTCTGGTTTCGGCTGAGCGACACCGGCAGCGGCATCGCCCCGGAGGACCTGAAAAGAATCTTCCAGCCGTTTTTCACCACCAAGGAACAGGGCAAGGGGACCGGGCTCGGACTGGCGACCGTCTACGGTATCGTCAAGCAGAGCGGCGGCTACATCACCGTCGAAAGCCAGATCGGAGCCGGTACCAGCTTTACCGTCTATCTGCCGGCCACCAGCGAAGGGCCTGACAGGGAAGGAAGCGGTGAAAGGCCGGTGCCTGTCGCCGGCTCGGGCCGCATCCTGCTGGTCGAAGATGACCGGGACGTACTCCACTTCGCCACCAGGGCCCTGTTGTCACGCGGCTTCGAAGTCTGCCAGGCCGCGGATGTCGAACTGGCCATCGACCTGTTCAACGCCGACCCCCAGGCCTTCTGCATCCTGGTGACAGACATGGTCATGCCGACCCTGAGCGGGCCGCTACTGGCCAAACAGTTGCGCCGGCAGCGACCTGATCTGCCAGCCCTGTTTATCTCAGGCTACGGCCAGGTCACCTTCGAAAACGATTTCCTGCACGGTGAAAAGGGGGACTTCCTCGCCAAACCCTTTACCGGGGACGGACTGGCGAACAAGATTCTCCAGGTGCTGGGAACCTCGCAGGCCGGCAACGGCTGAGATTCGACTGACAGGATCCGGCGGGGCTGCTAGACTTGATTAAAATTGATTCTCAAGGATCGCCATGCCCCTGCCCGATCATTTCTATAGACAGATGCTTGACCACCTCGCCGAGGGGGTCTACTTCGTCGACCGAAACCGACGCATTCTCTACTGGAACCGGGCCGCCGAGCAGCTGACCGGTTACCGGGCCGACGATATCGTGGAAAAATGCTGTGCCGCTTCGGGGCTCGACCACATCGATTGTGACCTGACCCCCCTGTGCGAGGGGAACTGTCCGCTCAACCGGGCCATGCAAGGCGGCAAGGGAATATCCGAAAGGGTCTTCCTGCGCCATCGGGACGGACACCGGCTGCCGGTCGACGTCAGAACGCGGCCGGTCTACGATGACAAGGGCGAGATCATCGGCGCCATCGAAATCTTCTCCGACGCCAGCGACAGGGTTCGCGTTGAGAACCTCAACCGGCAGCTGCAGAAACAGGTCCGCATCGACCTGCTCACCGGCGTCCCCAACCGCAGGGCCTTCCTGGAACTTGCGAAAGCCGAATTCGACCGCTACCAGCGCTACGGCGAGGCCTTCTCCGTCATCTTCACCGATATCGATTTCTTCAAGCAGGTCAACGACCGCCACGGGCACCGGATTGGCGACCGCACCCTGCGCTGGTTTGCTGACACCCTGAGGACAGAGCTGCGCAAGGTCGACACCATCAGCCGGTTCGGCGGCGAGGAGTTTCTCATCCTGCTGCCGACCACCGGCGCCGAAGAGGCAGTACGAACAGCCGAAAAACTGCGCCGGCAACTCGCATCCGATCTCTGTCCGACCACGGGGGAACCGCTGAGCGCCAGCTTCGGTGTCGCCAGCGTGGTGGCTGAGGATTCGACCGAATCACTGATCGAACGGGCGGACCGGGCCCTGTACCGGTCCAAGCAGGCGGGACGCAACCGGGTCACCTACTTCGGACCCGGAGACGTGGAAGAGATTACTGGCGCGAACGCATCTGTTCGAAGCGGTTCATCCCTGCCAAAAGCAGACCGAGAGCGATAAACGCCCCCGGAGGCAGAATCATCAGCAGGAATGGCTGGTAGCCGCTACCGAAAAGGCTGACTCCAAGCAGGCTGCCGGAACCGAGCAGTTCCCGCACACTGCCGAGAATGAAAAGGCCCAGAGTGAACCCGAGCCCCATGCCCAGACCGTCGGCAATGGAAGAAACAACCCCGTTCTTGGACGCGAAGGCTTCGGCACGGCCAAGGATCAGGCAGTTGACCACGATCAGCGGAATGAAGATGCCGAGAGCCTTGTACAGGTCGTAGACAAACGCCTCCATGCACAGTTGAACCACGGTCACAAACGAGGCAATGACGACGATGAACGCCGGGATGCGCACCCCGGAGGGGATCAGCTTGCGCATCAGGGCGATGGTGATATTGGAACAGACCAGCACGAAAGTGGTTGCCAGCCCCATGCCGATACCGTTTTCAGCCGAGGTCGTGACCGCCAGGGTCGGACACATGCCCAGCAGAAGCTTGAAAACGGGGTTTTCCCGCCAAAGACCACGGATGAAGTTGTCAGCCAGGCTCATTGCACCGCCTCCTTCGCCCCGGTGATCTCGTCCCGGTGCTGCCGGTAAAATTCCAGGCCGGAACGAATGGCGCCTACGACCGCCCGCGGGGAAATGGTGGCCCCTGTGATCTGGTCAAAGTCGCCGCCATCCTTCTTGACGCGCCAGTCGGCATTGTCCAGTCCCCTGCCCTTGAACTGGGCCTTGAAATCGGGTTCGACAATCTTCGCACCCAACCCGGGGGTCTCGGCATGGGACAGGATCTCAATACCGCTCAGTTTCTCACCGGGATCGATTCCGACCATGATGTCGATATTGCCGCTGTATCCGTCAGGGGCTGTCACCTTGAAGGCGATGCCGGACAATTTCCCCTGACTGCGCCCGAGAAAGAAGGTGCGTTCAACCGGCTGGCCCTTCTTGTCGGTCCCGACCTGAAGGACACGCGTTTCCGCGTCGGGGCTGTTGTCGAATGACGGCAGCACCGCCTGCAGGGCGCGCACCATCTCCAGGCGCCGCTGTTCGGCAATCGGCGCGCGCGTAACTTTCTCCACCTGGGCCAGAATCAGGCCGGCCCCGGCGGCAATCAGGGTCAGCACCAGCGCCAGTCGCAAAGTCTCACGCATGGGCGCCTCCCTTTTCCTGCACTAGGCCGAACTTCTTTGGTTTCAGGTAACGATCGATCAGCGGCGTGGCGGCATTCATCAGCAGGATGGCAAAGGAGACCCCTTCAGGGTAGCCGCCGAACAGGCGAATCAGCACCGTCAGCAGGCCGCAACCAACGCCAAAGACCAGCATCCCTTTCGTGGTGACCGGGCTGGTGACCATGTCGGTGGCCATGAAGAAGGCCCCGAGCATCAGACCACCGGTGACCAGATGAAACAGAGGGTCCGGATAGCGTTGCGGATCGACCAGCCAGAAAATGCCTGACAGGACAATCACCGTACCGACAAAACTGACGGGGATGTGCCAGCTGATCACCCTCTTCCACAACAGAAACAGGCCACCAAGCAGCAGGGCAAAAACCGATACTTCGCCGAGGCAGCCGCCGATATCGCCCAGAAAGCTGCCCAGGAAACCGGAGGGCAGGTCGGCAGGCAGCGCGCCGTGCAACATCACCGCCTCCTTGGCACGTCCCAGGGGCGTAGCGGTGGTTACGGCATCAAGACCGGAACCGATGGGAGTCGGCGCCGTCCAGGTGGTCATCTGCACCGGAAAGGAGATGAGCAGCACCACCCGGGCCACCAGGGCTGGATTGAAGGGATTGTAGCCAAGACCTCCGTAGATCTGCTTGGCAATGACAATGGCGACAAAGGCGCCGAGCAGGCTGAGCCACCAGGGACTTGAGGGCGGCAGGTTCATCGCCAGCAGGATGCCGGTCAGCGCGGCGCTGCCGTCGGCGATGGCGACGGGGCGGCGCATCAGCTTCTGACAGCCAGCCTCAAAACCGATACAGCCGGCCGTACACAGCACCAGGGTCACAAGTGCCGGCAGGCCGAACATGTAGACCGCCACCGCGCAGGCCGGCAGCAGGGCGAAGATCACCTGACGCATGATCTGCGCGGTATCGACCGGCGAGGCGATATGCGGAGAACTTGAAAGATAGACCGGAGACGACACGATCAACCCTTTCTGCGCCGGGCCATGATGGCCGCCTTGGCGTGACGGATGGTTTGCACCAGCGGCAGAGCCGCCGGACAGATATAGGAACAGCAGCCGCACTCAATGCAGTCCAGGGCACCGAGCTGCTCGGCCTCGTCCATCATGTCGAGCCGGGTATAGGCGGCGATGGTGGTCGGCAGCAGGCGCGCCGGACAGGCCTGCACGCATCGGGCGCAGCGGATGCAAGGCCCCTCGGGGCGCCGCACCACCTTTTCTTCACTGAACAGCAGCAGCCCTGACGTGCCACGCGTGGCGGGGACATCGAGCGAGAGTTGGGCCATGCCCATCATCGGCCCACCCATGATGATCTTGGCCGGCTCCACCCGGGTGCCGCCGCAGATCTCGACCAGGTGCGCCAGCGACATGCCGACACGGATACGCAAATTTTTCGGCTGAACGACCGCATCGCCGGAAACAGTAGCTATACGCTCCACCAGGGGCAAACCCCGCAGCACCGCGTCGGCAATGGCGGCACAGGTGCCGACGTTCTGCACCACAACACCGACATCCATCGGCAGCCCCCCCGAGGGGACCTCGCGTCCCGTGATGGCGCAGATCAGCTGTTTTTCCGCCCCCTGCGGATATTTGACCTCCAGTGGCACAACCTCGATGTTCCGCCCGGAGCAGAGGGCACTCATCTGGTCAATGGCATCCGGCTTGTTGGCCTCGATGCCGAGATAAGTCTTTTCAACCCCGAGGATGCGTTGCAGCACGGCAATGCCATCGAGGATTTTCTCCCCCTCTTCCAGCATCAGCCGATGATCGGCCGTCAGGAAGGGCTCGCATTCGACCCCGTTGAGAATCAAGGTGTCGATCGGTTTTTCCGGCGGCGGGCTGAGTTTGACATGGGTCGGGAAGGTCGCCCCACCCATACCGACAATGCCTGCTTCGCGAATGCGGTCTTTCAGGGCATCCGGCTCCGCCGTGGCAGGATCGAGCGCGGACATTGGCTCGGCCGCCGAATCTTCACCGTCGACACGAATCACCACCGCCGGCAACTCGCGGCCCGACGGATGTAACCGCGGCTCGACAGCCACCACCTCGCCCGAGGTCGGGGCGTGAACGGGGACCGAGACGAATCCACCCGACTCGCCGATCACCTGTCCCCTGAGCACCCTGTCGCCAACCTGGACCACGGGCTTGGCCGGAGCGCCGATATGCTGGGACAACGGGACCACCAGCTCTTCGGGCAGGGGACAGTCCTCAATGGGGCACCCCGCGGAGAACTCCTTGCTGTCAGGCGGATGCAGACCGCCGGAAAAGGTCTTCAGACGCATGTGTCTCTTCTCTATCCTGCCGTTCCTGTCCCCTCGTCGGGGGCATTTTTCTCCGAAGGAAGCTCACCGCCTCCGAAACTGCTCCCCTCCGGGTAACCGAAACGGAAATCACGAATACAGCTGGTCGGACATTTCTCCACACCGGGGCCAGCCTGATCGTGGTGCTCGTAGACCACCCGGGCAAGGAAGTCCTCGATCACATAGGCTTCCGGCGCGTTCTTCTTGCAGATCTGGCAGGCGATGCAACCGACCTGGCAGTACTTGCGCACAACCGCGCCCTTGTCGTGACTGTTGCAGAGCACATGGGTGGTGGCTGAACGCGGCGTCATGGCTATGACATTGCGCGGGCAAACCGAGACGCACTTGCGGCATCCGGTACACAGTTCCCTGTTGATAACGGCCAGCCCATCGGGGGTCATCTCGATGGCGCCGAAGGGGCAGGCCCGCTCACAACTGCCGAGCCCCAGGCAGCCGCCGGGGCAAGCCTTGGGGCCATCGGCCACCCGCTGCGCTGCGTTGCAGTCGACCAGGCCCAGATAGCGGTACTTGAGCTGCGCCTTGCGGTTGTCCCCCTGGCAGCGCACCACGGCCACCTCGGGCTCGGAGGCCTCGGCACTCACACCCATGATGCCGGCAATGGCCTCAATGGTCGCCTGTCCGCCTGGCGTGCAGAGCGCCGGCGACACGCCTTCTTCGACAACGGCCTTGGCGTAGGCACTGCAGCCGGGGTAGCCACAGGCACCGCAATTGGCCCCGGAAAGGACTTCAAGAATGGCGGCTTCGCGCGGGTCGACCTCGACAGCGAACTTGCGGGCGGCAGCGCCGAGGGCCAGAGCCGCGGCCAGGCCGATGCCACCCAGACTGACAACAGCAGCAATCATATGCGGTTCACGTCCTTTGCTATCCCTTCACCAGCCCGGCAAATCCCATGAAAGCCAGGGACAGCAGGCCGGCGGTCACCAGCGCGATGGCGGTACCGCGAAAGCTGCGCGGTACCGGGCACAGGTCGATGCGCTCGCGCAGGCCGGCGAACAGCACCATCGCCAGGGTGAAACCCAGGGCCGCGCCGATGGCGAACACCACGCTTTCAAGAAAGGAATAGCTCTTCTGGATATTCAGAACGGCCAGACCAAGCACAGCGCAGTTGGTGGTAATCAGCGGCAGAAAAATACCCAGGGCCTGATAGAGCACCGGGCTGAGCTTCTGCACCGCCATTTCAACCAGCTGCACCAGCGAGGCGATGACCAGGATGAACGCTATGGTCTGCAGATATTCGATATTGAAGGGGACGAGGATAAAGTACTGAATGAACCAGGTCACCACGGCGGCAACGGTCATGACGAATGTAACCGCCATGCCCATGCCAAGCGCGGTATCGACCTTCTTCGACACCCCGAGGAAGGGGCAGATACCGAGAAAACGGGCCAGCACGAAGTTGTTGACGAAAATCGCGCTGACCAGGATCAGGACCAGTTCAACCATCAGCTTCAGCTCCCCTGAAATTGGTCAGACCAGGTCTTATAGAACAGGGCCCGCGGCCCTGTCAAATGAATAGTTGTTCGGGGAACCGAAACGTCCCCGGGCACTTTCTGCTTGTTTTTCGCTGGGTTGACGCTGAAAAGGGGGCCGGAAATCCGATCCCCCGTGCGCCGGTTGGCAGACCTGGCGATTCAGCCTCGGCCGCAGGCGGCCAGCAGCAGCTGCAGCGCCGCCGGGTTGTTCGACTTGATGGCGCCGGCGAGAAAATCCTTGACCCCCGGCTTGTAGCCTTCGTTCCAGACCTTGTTGAGAAACTCCGCCGAGGTCTTGCAGACACAGTCGGCCTGCTCGGTCGCCTTGCCGTCTTCCACGCGAATGGCCTCGGGCGAGAGAAAAACCGTCTTCTT
>RFIO01000395.1 GCA_003695205.1 Deltaproteobacteria bacterium | reverse complement strand
CCTCCAGGTCGATCAGGTTCATCAGGTTCTCGGTGATGTCCGGGTGGGTAAAGACCGCTTCCCGATCGATGGCGAGCAGTTCCGCGGGGGCCGGGCCGTTGCCCTTGAGGTTGGTATCCCCGTGGCTGTAGATCAGGTCGAGGGTCGAGCTGTCGTTCTGCCAGCTCAGTGCGGCAAAGGCGTTCCAGGCATCCGAGTCGGAATGGTCGCGCCAGCCGTCCTCGCGGAAGAACTCCGCCGCGGCGAACCAGCCCAGGACCCCGTTGTTGCCGCCGGTGGCGATGGAGCTGGTGAGGCGGTCGAAGGAACCGTACATCACCTCGCCCTCGGTCCCCTGCCAGGTGAAACCGTTCTTCGTCTGCACCGACAGCGCCCCGCCCAGGGTATTGAGGCCGAAGATGGGATTGGCCCCGCCGATCAGATTGATGCTGTCGATGGCGCTCTTCGGGATCAGGTCCCAGTTGACGGTATCACCGAAGGCCTCGTTGACCCGCACCCCGTTCTGGTAGACCGCCAGTCCCTGTGGCAGGCCCAGCAGCGGCGAGGCGGTGAAACCGCGGTACTGGACGTCGGGTTGCAGCGGGTTGTTCTGTGCGGCATTGATGTTGACGCTGCCGAGGTTGCGGTTCATGAAGTCGGACAGGTCCAGGGCCTGGGCCCGTTCGAGGTCCTCGCTGGTGGCCGACTGGACGTTGGTGGGAATGCGTTCGATCGGCAGGCCGACTCCATGAGAGGGCGTCACCCCGATGACCTGGATCTCCCCCATCGCCTCCGCCGTCTCTTCCGCGCCGGCCGCAACCGGCAGCAAGAGCGTTCCGGACAGGACCATGGTGACCAGGGCAGCCCCGGACTCTCTGATCTCGCGCATTGCTTCCCCCTTCTATGTGGCTAAGGGCTGTCGGCCGTCGGCCTTCAGCCAGCGGTTGTACGTTCGGCGGGGAAGGATAGCGCAGGATGGGCCGGGAATGTTGCCGGAGATGATGGGAAAAATTCCCAGTTGTCAGTTGTCAGTTGTCAGTTGTCAGTTGTCAGTTGTCAGTTGTCAGTTGTCAGTTGTCAGTTGTCAGTTGTCAGT
>RFIO01000394.1 GCA_003695205.1 Deltaproteobacteria bacterium | reverse complement strand
GTTCGGACGCGGGCAGGCTTGCGCAGTCGATACGGCCGATCAGGTAGGCGATGCCGTTGCTCGGTTGGGGAAAGAAGTGAAACCGCCCGGCATTCACCCCGATCTCTCTGGTCGGGATCACAATCTCGTCGACGCGGATGTCGCCGCGGGTCAGGCAGGGAAGGCAGCTCAGGTCGTCCTGCTGCTCCTGGCGTTTGCGCAGCTGTTCCGCCCGGCGGCGAATCTCCTCGGCCTGGCCCGGGGACAGCTGGCGGGCGATTCCGTCGAGACGATCCCGCAGCTTTAGGTCCATTTCTTCCTGAAGCTTCGGGTCCGGACGCAGCAGCAGGCGCACCCGGTGCGGGTTGTCGATCAGCAGGCGGTTAATTTCCCGGCCCAGGTAGGCGGGATCTTCCAGTTTCTGACGCAGCCGGGCCAGAGGTTCTTCCAGCTTCAGGGGTGTCACCGGGTCGTCAGCATGCAGCCAGCTGCCGAGCAGTCGCATCAGCAGCAGCAGCGGGTAGGGGTAGGAGTCGCCGGTTACTTCCCGGTTGGCGAATTCCAGCCGGTGCAGCGCCGCTTCAACCCGTTCGGTATCGAAACCTTCTGCGGCTACCCTGTCGAGGGTTCGGAGTACCAGCTGCTCGATGGCCTCGGCCTTGTCGGGGTCGGTGCCCTGCAGTCCGGCAGCGAAGCTGGTCGAGCGGTTGTCGTCATGGTAGCCGCAGCCCGGGGCGAGGTTGGTTCCCAGTCCGCTTTCGAGCAGGGCGCGGTACAGGGGGGCGGCAGGGTTGCCCAGCAGCAGCATGGACAGGAGATGCAGCAGCATCCTTTCATCGCTCTGTTCGATGTCGCAGGTGAGCCAGCCAACCTGGACCATTGAGCGACCGCCAGGCGATTCGGAAGGATCGAGCGGAAAGCGCTCTTCGACCTGTCGCGGCCGGTCGATTCGCTGTTCGGACGGGACGGCGCTGTCGATGTCGAGCCGGTCGAAGCGACTCAGGGCCAGACGGTCGACCTGCTCAAGAATCTGTTCCAGCGGCCGGTTGCCGTAGCTGAACAGCCAGCTGTTCGACGGATGGTAGTAGCGGGCGTGAAAATCGCGCAGCTGCTGCCAGGTCAGGTCGGGAATCTTCTCCGGTTCACCGCCGGAATTGTGGTGATAGGTGGTGGTCGGGTAGAGGGCCCTGGCCAGGCGCCTGCTGAGCAGGCTTGAAGGCGAGGCCATCGCCCCTTTCATCTCGTTGAAGACCACCCCCTGGACAGTCAGGCGCCCCTCATCGTCGAATTCAAGCCTGTGTCCCTCCTGCTGGAAGTCCTCTTCGCGCAGCAGGGGAAAGAAGACGGCGTCGAGATAGATGCCGAGCAGGTTATCGAAGTCGTTGCGGTTCTGGCTGGCAAAGGGGTAGCTGGTCCAGTCGCTGGCGGTCATGGCGTTCATGAAGGTGTTGAGGGACCGCTTGATCATGGCGAAAAAGGGGTCGCGCACCGGGTAGCGCTCGGATCCGCACAGCACCGTGTGCTCCAGGATGTGGGCGACGCCGGTCGAATCGTCCGGTGGGGTACGGAAACAGGCGGCGAACAGGCAGTTGTCATCGTCCGCTTCCAGGTGCAGGTAGCGGGCACCGGTTCGTTCATGCACCAGCCGGACCTGTCTCAGGTTGAGTTCCGGAAGGTCGGTTGTTTCGGTAACGGTGAAGCCGTGAATCATCCGGCCCGGGGTGAGATGTCTGGACGTCATGCCGGTCTCCGATATGGCAGCGGTTGTCTGTTACTTTTTGTTCCAGTCTAGCCGAACGGCGGAGCTTGTCAGGGCCGCAGGCAAAAAAAGCCCCGCGAACAACCCGCGGGGCCTTGAGCTTTCAAACGTGTGATCGAACAGTCAGTCAGACCTTGACGACATTGGCCGCCTGGGGACCTTTCTGACCTTCGGTAATATCGAACTGGACACGATCTCCTTCCGCCAGGGACTTGAAGCCGTCCATCTGGATCGAAGAGAAGTGGACGAATACGTCCGGTCCTTCCTCCTGGGCGATGAAACCAAAGCCTTTCGCGTCATTGAACCATTTCACTACACCTTCTGCCATTGTCTCTGCTCCTTTGTCCCGAAGGACAGGTTGTGCGGGGAGAGTCCCCTTTGAACAAGAAAGGCCGCACACTGGGAGACAGCGTGCGGCCGGTGGATCAGTTTTTCAGCTGGTTTTTGTTCACGTGAACCCGTGTCCTGCCTTTATATCTTGTTCGCTTATAGCACGGGGCAAAAGGAGCGACAAGAACTTTTTTTCATAAGGCCGAACACAATATCTCCCTCTCAGTGGTTTTGCTTCCGCTTCAGTTCGGCAATCTTTTCCTCCATGCGGCCGAAGAGCTGGTCGAAGCCCTCCTTTTTGACGATGGTGCCGTAGCTGCTGCGAAAATTGCGCACCAGGCTGACTCCTTCGATGACGACATCATAGACATACCAGCCGTTTTGCTTCTGGACCAGCTTGTAGTGGATGGGGATGTCGGTATTGCCGGAGTGGACGCTGGTTTCGACCAGGGCCTTGTTGCCGCGGACCTTTTCTTCACCATAGCTGACCGTTTCGTCCGTGTAGGCCTCGATACGGCCGAGATAGGTTGATTCGAGCAGATCGGAAAACAGCTCCTTGAAACGTTGCCGCTGTTCGGAGGAGGCCTTTTTCCAGTATTTGCCCAGGGTGCTGCGCGCCATGGTGTCGAAGTCGAATCGGGCCTCGATGGTATCGGTCAGGGTCCGGCGCCGTTCCATCCGGTCCATGTCCTTGTCGCGCAGCAGGGTCAGGATGCGGTCGACGGTGGCGGAAATTTCCTCCCTGGGCGTGGCTGCTTCGGCCTGGGCGGTCAGCAGTCCTGCCAGGAACAATGTTGCCGCTGCGAGGACGGCGATGCAGGTACGCATGGTTTCCTCCTTGACGGATTGATGCCGTGGGTGTGGCCAGTATACCCCAAACGGCTGCCGTCAGTCTTCGACCTTCTGGCGGCGGTGCTGGGCCCAGGCATCCCGGACGAAGAGATAGGGATCGAGCTGTTCGGTCCGGATACTGTCGTAGGTGTCCTTGTCCAGGGAGAGGGTGTTTTCCTTGTCGGCAGCCTTCAGGGCGATCTGTTCCCACGGACGCAGCTTGAGATACCAGGGGGATGAGATCGGATCTATGAAGGAATCTCCCAGCAGGCCGACGCCGTCGCGCAGACTGGTCGGGCCGAAAATGGGCAGCACCAGGTAGATACCCTGGCCGACGCCGTAATGGCCGAATGTCTGGCCGAGATCCTCGTCATGACGTTTCCAGCCGAACCAGTGCTCCGCCGGATCGAACAGGCCGAGCAGGCCGACGGTGGAGTTGACGAGAAACCGGCCGAGTTCGGTTCCTGCCTTGCCGGGCTTCAGTTGCAGAACGCAGTTGGCCAGGCGGACCGGGGTCTCCAGGTTGGTGAAGAAGCGGTCGACGGCAAGGCGGCCGGGTTCGGGAATGATGCGCAGGGCTCGGGCCACCGGTTTGAAGACAAGGATGTAGAGCTTGTCATTAACCCAGAAAAAACCCCGGTTCAGTGGCTCAAGAGGGTCAGCGATGGTGACCTCTTCGGCAAACGGGTCGTCAAAAGGGTCGTCGAAAACCTCGTCCTGGCTCCCCATCAGGGTTGGCGGCACCTGGCCGTCGGCCCAGACCCGCCCGGTCGGGGAAAGCAGGATCAGTCCCAGTATCAGCAGTGCCGGAAGGCAGTCAAACAGGCGGGTCATTGATCATCCTTTTCGAAAATGTACTTGCTGATCAATTCTTCGATGTTGATGGCAGGTTCGGTTTCCGTGATTTCGCCACCATCTTCTATCAGGTCGGGTGAGCCGCCGGGCAGGATGCTGACATAGCGGTCGCCGATGATGCCGGCGGTGCGAATGGAGGCGATGGCGTCATCCTGCAGCTCGACCCCCTGATCGATCTCCATGTTGACCACTGCCTCATATTCTTCCGGGTCGAGCTCGATGGCGCTGACCCGGCCGATACGGACTCCGGCAATCTCGACATTGGCGCCGACCTTCAGGCCGGTGATGGAGGTGAAGCGGGCCTTGACATGGTAGCTTGTTCCCCCGAACAGGTGTACCTCGCCAAGCTTGACCGAAATCCAGGCGAAGCAGGCGAAGGCGAAGACCATGAACAGGCCGACGGCCATTTCGACGGAGAATTTTTTCATCCTGGTTTACTCCTCGAGCTCACTGGTATAGATCGAGCCCATGGTCGATTCCACGAAACTGCTGATGTGTCGATTGGTTGAGACCTGGAATTCTTCGGGGCTCAGTGGGCCCTGAATCTGTCGGTCGGCCAGCAGCGCGACTTCGTCGGCCAGCTTGAAGATTTTTGGAACGTCGTGGCTGACGATAACCGCGGTGTAGCCGAGTTCGGCCTGGGCACGATAGAATAGCCGGTAGATCTCGTTGCTTTTGTGCACGTCCAGGCCGGTGGTCGGCTCGTCGAAGAAGACAATCTGCGGATCGATAACCAGGGCGCGTGCCAGGCCGACCCGTTTCTGCATGCCGCCGCTGATCTGGGCCGGAAATTTCTGCGCCGCGCTGTCCACCCCCATCAGTTTCAGCTTGTCCATGACCTGGGTGCGAATGGCCGACTCCGACAGGCCGGTCCGTTCGCGCAGGGGGAGGGCGACGTTGTCGAACACCGTCATGGAATCGAACAGCGCGACATTCTGAAACAGCACGCCGAACTGCCTGCGGACCTCGTTCAGTTCCTTTCTGGAACATGTGGCCAGGTCGCAGCCCAGCACCCTGACCACGCCGCGGTCGGGGCGCATCAGTCCGAGCATGTGTTTGAGCAAAACGCTTTTGCCCTGGCCGGAGGCTCCGACGATGACCAGGGTTGTGCCGCTTTTGATGCTCAGGTTGACCCCTTCGAGAACGACCTGGTCCCCGAAGCTCTTGTCGACCCTTTCCAGTTCAATAACGTATTCGCCGGCCATGGAACTCACCCGTCAGATCATCATGGCGCTGATCAGGTAGTCCCAGACCAGGATGGAGACCGAGGCCAGTACGACTGCCGAGGTCGTGGTTCGACTAACCCCTTCGGCACCGAAGCCGCCGCTGCGCTCAAGGTGCAGGTAGAACCCCTTCACCGAGCAGATCCAGATGACCACCAGGGCAAAGACAACCCCCTTTATGATGCCCATGTTGATGTCATGCCAGGCGACGGCCTTGTACATCGACTGAAAGAAGACGCCCTGGTTGACACCGAGCAGGCCGACGCCGACCGCCCAGCCGCCGAGAATGCCGACGGCGTCGAAAACGAAGGTCAAAAGTGGAATGGCGATGAGGCCGCCGAGAAACTTGGGTGCCAGCAGGTAACGGAACGGGTCGATAGCCATGCACTCCAGGGCGTCGATCTGTTCCGAATTGCGCATGATGCCGATTTCGGCGGTGATGGCCGACCCGGCCCGGCCGATGACCATCAGCGCTGTCAGCACCGGACCGAGCTCGCGCAGCAGCGACAGGGCTACCGCCGAGCCGAGCAGCCCCTCGGAGCCGAACTTGCGCAAGGTGTAATAGCCCTGCAGGCCCAGGACCATGCCGGTAAAGGCGCCGGTGAACAGGATGACGAACAGGCTCCTGGCGCCGATGAAGTGAACCTGGCGGACGACCGGCCTGATTTTGTAGGGCGGGGTCACCAGCCGGCCGAGGCAAAGGCCGAGGAACAACCCCATCCGTCCCGTGGTCTCGAGCAGGTAGAGGGTTTCGGTACCCAATTTTTCCAGAATTCGAAACATGGCTACCAAGAATAATCAAATTCATTTCATTTGCAAGGCAATCCCATGACACCAGCAGGCGAACCCTTGCGAATAGTCCGGGTTAAAGGGGATGCCGATTCCTGCTATACTGTCACCTGTTGCGAAAGCGGGCCTGTCACGGGCGCGCTTCACAGGTTTGGGGGGCGCGTGTCCACAGGTGTGCCGGGATTTTTCGAGGTATTCGTTTGCCGGGAAACGATGGCTGCCGGCGTCCTGATTTGGCCTTGCAATCGACAGGGGGGCGTGGTAAAAACCGCCTCCGTCGGGGTGTAGCGCAGCCTGGTAGCGCACCTGCCTTGGGAGCAGGGGGTCGCTGGTTCGAATCCAGTCGCCCCGACCATTTTCTGGTTAACTGTGCGCGCCAGTAGCTCAGCTGGATAGAGCAACGGCCTTCTAAGCCGTGGGTCGAGGGTTCGAGTCCTTCCTGGCGTGCCACTTTTGCATTTGACAGCC
>RFIO01000393.1 GCA_003695205.1 Deltaproteobacteria bacterium | reverse complement strand
TTCATTGCGCAACGCCGTAGCGCGCACCTTCACCGGAACCCGGTGGCCGTCCTTGTGACGCAGATAGACCCGGGCCTCGCGCGGCTGTTCATCCGCCATGGTGTCGGCAAGGGGGCAGCGGGTGACGCACAAGGGGGTTCCGGTTTCGTCAACATGGCAGAGGATGTTGTCGGCGCAGCGTTTGCCCACCACCTCGTCGGCGCTGTAGCCGGTGATTTTTTCCGCCGCCCGGTTCCAGCGCTGAATGACCCGTTGGGTGTTGACCAGGTAGAGGCCCTCGTTCAGCTCATCGAACAGGGTTTCGAGGTCGAATGCCATGAATGACTCCATCAATGGTCGGTTAAGGATCTTATCGTTCTGAAGGATGCTTCCCTTTAGCTCATGTTTTCGGCGCGCGGGTCAATTCTCCCCTAAAGAACGGGACAAAACGTTCGAAGAGAAGTATGCGAATCTGAACGCGGGAGGATTTTGATGAAACTGTTCGGCAAGATGCTGTCATCCTTTTCGGTCATGGCCCTGCTCTGCGCCCTGGTGGGCGGTATCGGCTGGTGGGGCATCAATCACACGCGCGACGGCCTTGAGCAGGTCGGCGAACAGAGACTGCCGGCGGTGCAGAATCTCGGATTGATGATGGAGGCGCTCAACGCCATCAAGGCGACGGAAAAGACCATGACAAACCCCGCCTCCACGGCGGCGGAGCGGCGCTTCGAGAGCAAGAATCTCATGAATCTGCGTCAGCAGATGGAAAAGACTATGGCGGATTACGCGGACCTGCCGCGCACCGAGGTGGAGGAAAGGCTCTGGGGGGATTACCGGAAAGCCTGGACAGGGCTGCTCGCGGCCCAGGACCAGTTGCTGAAAAAAATCGACCACATTGCCCTCGATGAGGTCGACCACCTCGAGGCGGTACTGCTGGCGCGCCACCTCGACCATATCAACTGGGTGCGAGGACTGGAGAAGGCGGTCGTCAACCGGCGCGCCTTTGACGGTCAGCTCAACCCTCTGCGCTGTGGTCTTGGCAAATTCCTGCTGTCATTCATGAGTGACGACAGCGAATTCAACGCCCTGCTGGACAAGTTCGCCAAGCCGCACCGGATGCTGCACAACTTCGGTCATGAGATCAACGACCTGATCGCCGAGGGGAATCATACTGAAGCGCGTCGGCTGCTCGACTCCAAGGTCAAGCCGACCCTGGCCGGAATCGAGGGGATTTTCTCCGAGGTGGTCGAGTATGTCCGCCGAGATGCCGGTGACCTGCGCGAAGCGCTCAAGGTAGCCCACGGGGCGGAACGGGTCGCATTCGAAGGGGCCATGGAGGCCCTCGACAAGCTGATGGAGCAGAGCCTGGAACAGACCGCCCTGGCACGGAGTGAGGCCGAACACGAGGCCGAACTGAGCCAGATGCTTTCCCTGGCCTCAGTCATTCTCGGCGTGGTTCTGGCACTGGTCTTCGGGGTCTTTTCCGCGCGCAGCCTTGCCCGTCCCATGCAGAAGCTGGTGGCGATGATCCGCGAACTCGACAACGGCCATCTCGACTCCCGGCTGAAGCTGAAACGCAGTGACGAGATCGGTGAGGTGGCCGCCACCATGGACACCTTCGCTGACAGCCTGCAGGCCGAAGTGGTCGATAACCTGGAAATGCTGGCGAGGGGCGATCTGACCTTCGAGGTGACGCCTCGGGATGGCCGGGACCGGGTGCGCGGCGCCCTGGCGAAACTGGGGACCGATCTTAATCAGCTGCTGGGACAGGTGCAGACTGCCAGCCTGCAGATCACCCAGGGAGCCGGACAGGTGGCCGAGACCAGCCAGACCCTCTCCCAGGGAGCAACCGAGCAGGCGAGCAGCCTTGAGGAGATGGCGGCTTCGATGAACCAGATGGCGGCCCAGGTCGGCCAGAGTTCCGATCACATCAATCGTGCCAACAG
>RFIO01000392.1 GCA_003695205.1 Deltaproteobacteria bacterium | reverse complement strand
GCTCCTGATCCGGACCTCGGCCGGTCAGACCGGCCTGGGTCCCGTCTTCTGCCAGGCCTTTACGGCAGGCTGAAGACGCTCAGGGTGCCACCGAGGCGGGTGAAGCTGTTCAGGCCCTTGTAGGCGCCCACGGCACCCAGACCGTCGGTGTCGTTGATGAGGCCAGCGGCCATGCCGATACCGGCCCAGCCACCGACGCCGGACAGCACGCCGACGTACTCCTTGCCCTTGTGACCCCAGGCATTCACGTTGCCGATGATGCCGGACGGGGTCTTGAACTGCCACAGCAGCTTGCCGGTGTTGGCGTCGACCGCCTTCAGGTAGCCCTCGAGGGTACCGTAGAAGACCACGTCACCCGCGGTCGCCAGCGCGCCGCTCCAGACCGAGAACCGCTCCGGGATAGACCAGACGATCTTGCCCTTCTCGGCATCCCAGGCAATGAAGTTGCCCAGGTTGTTCTTCTCGGCGTTGTTGTTCGGGCAGTCGGGGCAGACCCGGCCTGCCGGGAACATGCTCAGCACCGCATAGACGTACGGCTGGCCGGCGACATACTCGGGACCGCTGACCGGCTCGTAGTTCATGCAGACGTGGTTGGTCGGCACGTAGTGCAGATTGGTCCGCGGCGAGTAGGCCGAGGGCTGCTGGTCCTTGGTGCCCAGTGCGGCCGGGCAGATGTTGGTGGCGTTGACGTCCTCACCGTTCTGCCGGGTCGAGTACTTGGCCACCACGTTCGGCCGACCGGTCTTCATGTCGACGTGGGTCGCCCAGTTGACCGCCGGGTCGTACTTCTCGGCGACCAGCAGCTCACCCGTGGTGCTGTCCAGGGTGTAGCCGAAGCCGTTGCGGTCGAAGTGGACCAGGCAGTTGCGCTTCTTGCCCTTGACGTTGCAGTCACGCAGCACCATCTCGTTGATGCCGTCGTAGTCCCACTCGTCGTGCGGGGTCATCTGGTAGACCCACTTGGCCATGCCGGTGTCGACATCGCGGGCCCAGATGCTCATCGACCACTTGTTGTCGCCGGGACGCACCACCGGATTCCAGACACCGGGGTTGCCGTTGCCGTAGTACATCAGGTTGAGGTCCTTGCGATAGGGCCACCAGCCCCAGACGGAACCGCCGCCGATCTTCCACTGGTCGGAGGTCTTGGCGCAGTCGCCGCCCTTGTTCCACTTCCAGTTGGCGTCGGTCTTGCCGGCACACCAGCTCTTCAGCGAGGAGTTCTTGCCGACCGGCTTGCCCAGCATGGTGGTCTTGTTGGGATCGACCAGGATGTCCTCGTCCGGACCCATGCTGAAGGCGCGCCAGGCCAGGCTGCCGTCCTTCAGGTTGTAGGCCGCGATCCAGCAGCGCACGCCGAACTCGGCACCGGAGCAGCCGGTGAAGACCTTGTCCTTGATGACGTGCGGGGCATTGGTGTTGGTCATGCCATTCTTCGGGCCGTAGGGGCCGCCCTTCTCGGGCGGAATGTCGGCGCCGTTCTTCGTCGACCAGACCTTCTTGCCGGTCTTGGCGTCGATCGCCACCAGGGTGGTGTCGGCCTGCTGCAGCAGGATCTTGCCGTCGCCATAGCCGAGGCCACGGTTGACGGTGTCGCAGCACATCACCGGAACGGTCTCGTCATAGTTCTGGACCGGCTCATAGCTCCAGACGATCTCCAGGGTGTCGAGATCGATGGCGAAGACGTTGTTCGGGAACGCCGAATGGATGAACAGCGTGTCGCCGCTCAGGCCGGTGGCGGAAGACGGCAGGACCAGCGGGCCACCCTCGTGTCCGCGCAGCACGCCGGTGGAGAACGTCCAGGCCGCCACCATCTTGTGGGCGTTCTTGTTGTTGATCTGCTTCAGACCACTGTAACGCCAGTTGTTGTAGTTGCCGCCGGGATAGACCCAGTAGTTCGGGTTCTTCATCAGCTGCATCAGCTCGTCGTTGGCCACCGCCGAAATCGGCAGGGACAGGGCTGCGGCAGCTGCCAGCCAGCGCTTATACGAGGACTTTTTCATGACCTCCTCCTTTCTGGTTGACAGAAAATAGGTTTGATCTCTCTTTTTGGTTGTATGCCCTCCACGACCCCGAGATCGATAAGGTCGTGGTCAGCGGAAACCGGTTGTTGTTGCAGAACCAGAAGTGCACGCACTCAGACCCGGCTCGTCCGGAGCGGGCTGCGAGTCAGCAGATTTTCGGGTACAGGGAAAAATGCGGAATGGGGGAGCAGTGCGTGCTGGACATCGGGTGCCTTGGCAAAGGGTACTGTCATTGTTGTTCGTTCCACCTCTTCTGACGGTGTCCGTTGTCATCTTCCCTGATGGCGGACTCTTCTGGTTCTTTTTGAACGCTGAGGGTGATTATAGCCATTTTCCCCCGATCATCAACATTGGCGGCAACTTTTTTTTTCAACCATGGTATGGCTATAAATTCATTAGTTAACAAATAGTTACATATACTTC
>RFIO01000003.1 GCA_003695205.1 Deltaproteobacteria bacterium | reverse complement strand
GCTCCAGAAGCCGAACAGGGCCCCGCCGGCCAGGGTCATGACGGCGGCGCCGGGCAGGGAGAGGGCGGTGACCAGCACGTAGATGACAAAGTAGATGGCGAGGGTGCGGGCGGTATGCTCGGCGTAGTAGGCGTCGAAGGTAGCCTGCCGCGCCTTGAGGTAGTCGAGGGTGAAATAGCGGCCCAGGTCGAAGGCGAAAAAGGCGATGACGGCGAGGATGATGACGACAACAAGGATGAGACGCGATTTTTTTGCGGTCATTGATTTGGGCTCAGAGTTGGGGTTGATGTCAGGATTTCATTGGACCATGATGACTTTGGAGAGAATATCATCTTTACGACATTTCGCAGAGAAGTCTTGTCATTTGGCACGCAATCTGCTTTTCTTGGCCGGCAGGCACATGGGTCAAAGCTGTGGCGCCAGGCAGTTTCGATGCCGAATGCCTAAATTTTCCATTTTTGGGATGGCAGGTTGTTGGAAATGAAAAAGGTGTCTTCACCCATACGCGGCCGGGGTGGCGGTCAGTCCGGTTTTACCATTATTGAGTTGATCATGGTGGTCGCTACCCTGGCGGTCCTGTTGACCATCACTATCCCGGTCTATAAACGTTTTGTGGAGAAGGCGAGAGTATCGCGCGCGACAGCGGATATCAGGGCCATTGAGAAGGACCTGGCATCCTACTTTTTCGATAATGACAGCTACCCGGCTTCGCTGGCTGCTATTAACCGGGATCAAACCAGGGACCCCTGGGGAAATGCCTACCAGTATGCTCGGGCCCTTCCCGGGGCGGTCCGTCAAGATGCGTTTGGTAATGACCTGAACAGCGATTTCGACCTTTACAGTCTTGGAGCGGACGGCGCCAGTGCGCAGGACATTACAGACCCCGTGAGTCTGGATGACATTCTGCGCACCAGTGACGGTAATTGGGTCGGTCCGGCTGAGGATTACTAGAAAACGTGGGTCTTTCAACCCATTGCAAGGTGTAAGAAAGATGCATTGTCCCTGTCCCAAGTGTAACGCAACCTTCGATCTGCCTCTGGATCAGATCAGCGATTCGGGCGGGTTCCATCCCTGTCCCGAATGTGGTGCCAAATTTTGGGTCGGCCGGGAGGCCTTCACCCTGAGGGTCTATCCGAAACAGGGAAATGTCTACTGCGCCGATTGTGGTGCCGTGCTGGAAGAGGCCACGGTCTGTGTCTGCTGCGGTGCGCTCTGGCCCGACTACATCCGGGTGCAGAAGGACAAACCGGCGGCGCGCAAGGCTCGGGGTGGTGGCGGATTCTCCTTCGAGTTCGGCGGGTCGAAGCCGGCCTATGCTCCTGTCATTGTCGCGGAAAGCGCCGAAAAACAGCCGCGCGACTGGCGCTGGCTCTGGTGGGCCGCCTGTGCCGCCCTGGTGATTGCCCTGGTGGCCGGCGGCGTGACCCTGCTGAAGGATCTCGATTTCGGTGGCGACCACGACCGTGATTTCGTCGTCGCCCTCTATGGTCTGCGCTCCGGCATCGACCAGAACGTCAAGGTGGCGCGCAACCGGGCGGATGCCTGGGAAAAGCAGTCGGGCAGCGCTCGGGCAATTGCGCCGCCGATCCCCGATCATGAAACTGCGCGCCTTTCCAAGTCGCGCGCGGCCATCGACCTGGCCATGGACAAGCTGAAGAATGCCCCGGACAAGTACGCGGCAGTGAAAAAACGCTATGATCGACTGTTTGAGATCTGTCAGCAGGCCTATCGGATGAATGAGGCCAGGCCGGACAGCCCCAAAAACCTGCGCGAGCAGGCAAATGCCATCGAAAAATCCTTTGTGGAGACCGCATTGCCGCTCAAGCAGGAGATGCCTTCCGGGATGAGGAAAGAACTGGTTCAGTCGGTGGGCCGTTACCGCAACCTGGCGTTTCTGAAGTAACCAGATTTGGCACCTCAGGTGCCCCGATTGGTCATTGCAAAGGCCGTCTGCCCGTTACCGAGAGGCGGCCTTTTGGTCTTTTTTCGAAAAAAAATCAGTCCTCGATGGCGTGACAGATCTGATCCACAACCTCTTCCAGGTTCCGGTCGGATTCGTCAACCCTGAGGTCGGCCCAGCGCCGGTAAAGAGGTGTGCGCTCCGCATAGAGGTCGGCCAGAGTCGAGCCCGGGTCGATGACCAGGCCCCTGCTTTCCATGTCGTGCAGGCGTTTTTCCAGTTCCGTCAGCGGCACATCGAGATAGACAAGGGTACCTATGGCGGCCAGATGTCTCATTGCCTTGTCGCTGTAGATGACCGAACCTCCCGTTGCTATCACCGCGTCACAGACATCGAACTCCATGACAGTCTGTTCCTCGAGGGCCCGGAAGGCTGCCAGCCCGTCTTCGTCGATGATTTGCTGCAGACGCCTGCCGGTGCGCATCTGGATCAGCAGGTCGGTGTCGACAAATCCCAGCCCAAGCCGCTTCGCGAGCACCACACCGACGGTGCTTTTGCCGGCGCCGGGCATGCCGATGAGGATGATATTGCCTCCGCGGGCTACAGATTGATTCGCCATGGGTTGCTTTTCCTTCTGGTCAGTTCATGGGGACCAGGGCGTAGCCGCGGTTCTGGTAGCCGATCAGGCTGATGAGGCTGTTGCCGACCATGGAAACCCCCGGCGCCAGTTGCTCCGGGGTGACCT
>RFIO01000391.1 GCA_003695205.1 Deltaproteobacteria bacterium | reverse complement strand
GGTTAAATTCCCAAGTCCTGACGCGGGGTGGAGCAGTCAGGTAGCTCGTCGGGCTCATAACCCGAAGGTCGGGGGTTCGAATCCCTCCCCCGCAACCAAGTCGACAGGACCGTCCCTTCGGGGAGGTCTTCGCAGGTTTTCCGGCGGTGTAGCTCAGTTGGTTAGAGCATGCGGCTCATATCCGCAGTGTCCGGAGTTCGAATCTCTGCACCGCCACCATTTCAGCAACAGCCTCCTTCGGTATGAAGGGGGCTGTTGCGTTTTTCGGAGCCGTTGTCATGCTTGAGCGGCTGCTCCGCAACCTTGAAGGACGCTGCCGGGTCCGCCCGTATGACCGGGTGGTCATCGGTTGTTCCGGCGGCGCCGATTCCGTGGCTCTGTCCTTTCTGCTCGCCCGTCTCGCTTCATCGTTTCCGCTTCGGCTGCACCTGGCCCACCTCGATCACGCCCTGCGCCCCGACAGCGCCGTCGATGCCGACTTTGTCTCTGGAATGGCCGAACGGTTGCACCTGCCGTTTCACCATGCCCGGATCGAGGTGAACCGGGTGCGGCGCCGCGGGGAGAACCTGGAGGCGGCCGCCCGCAGGGTACGGCGCGACTTTCTGCGGCAGGTGGCCGATGAGGTGGGAGCGGAACACGTCGCCCTGGCGCATCATCGCCTGGACCAGGCCGAAACCATCCTCTTTCGCCTGGTGCGCGGTGCCGGTACCAACGGTCTGACGGGTATGGCCTGGTGTGATCCTCCCTTCATTCGGCCGCTGCTCGATATCCATCCGGACAGCCTGCGTACATGGCTGCGCCGGGAAGGCCTGTCGTGGCGCGAGGATCCCAGCAACGCCGATCTCAACCTGAGTCGCAACCGTCTGCGGCACGAGGTCCTGCCGCGTCTGGAGGCCATCAACAGCGGCGCGGTCGATCACCTGGTCGCGTTCGGGGAGCGCATGGCCGTCGATGAAACCTTCTGGAGCGAGCAGGTCGATGCCTGGCTTGCCCGGGAACTCTGCGAGCGGGAGGGGGCAAGAGAGGTCGCGGCCACCGCCCTCGGGCGCTGCCCGCGTGCCCTGAGGATGCGCATCTGGCTCCGGTTGCTGCGCCTGGCGGCCGGCCGGCAGGTCGATCTGACCCAGGCTCATCTGGAAGCCTGCGATCGCCTCCTCGATGGTGCCTCCCAGTCAGATTGTCATCTGCCGGGGCTCTGGGTCGGGCGCCGTTACGATCGCATCCTGGTTGCCGTGCGGGCTCCCGAACCGCCGGGATGCTGGCAGGTCGAGCTGTCCGGACCGGGCAGCTTGCGGTTGCCGGGCGGGGCGCTGCTGCGGGCTGAAATCGCTTCGGAGGCCGGCCGCCTGACCCCGAACCAGGCGGCCTTTGACCTTTCCTCCCTCGAATTTCCGCTTGTGGTGCGCAATCGTCGTCCGGGAGACCGTTTCCGGCCAGAAGGGGGAGCGGGAGAGCGCAAGCTGAAGGACGTCTTCATCGATGCCAGGGTGCCCCGGGAAAAGCGGGATGCCCTGCCGCTGCTCCTCTCCGGTGAGCACATCCTCTGGGTTGCCGGCTTCAGGCGCTCTTCGCTGTTTTGTCCCGTCCGGGGCGAAAAGGTGCTGATCCTTACCCTTGAACCTGCTATCAAAGCCTGAAACGGCTTGAGACGGGGGCGCATTCATGTTAAGTTTTGCTGATTGTCGGGGCAGGTAAAGCCCCGTTGAAACTGAAAAAAACCTTCTAGGGGGTCGCGTGAACCAGTTTTACAAAAATCTCGCCCTGTGGCTGGTTATTTCCCTGGTCATGATTCTGCTCTTCAACATGATGACCCAGCGGGAACAGGCACAAAAACCGATATCCTATACGGCCTTTCTCGAAGCGGTCGACGACGGCCGCGTCAAGGAAGTCACCATCCAGGGGCTCAATCTCCAGGGCCGTTTCGAGGACGACCGTCCTTTCAAGACCTACATCCCGGACGACCCGGATCTGATCAAGACCCTGCGAGCCAAGGGGGTGGTGATCGAGGCCCGGCCGGAGGAGGACCGCAGTTTCTGGTTCTCCCTGCTGGTCTCCTGGGGGCCGATCCTGTTGCTGATCGCCGTCTGGATCTTCTTCATGCGCCAGATGCAGGCCGGCGGCGGCAAGGCGATGAGCTTCGGCAAGAGCCGGGCCAAGCTGCTCAGCGATGGCATGGCCAAGGTCACCTTCAAGGATGTCGCCGGCATCGACGAGGCCAAGGAGGAGCTGGAGGAGATCGTCGCCTACCTGAAGGATCCGAAGAAATTCTCGCGCCTCGGAGGCCGCATCCCCAAGGGCGTGCTCCTCGTCGGTTCGCCGGGAACCGGCAAAACGCTGCTGGCCCGGGCAATCGCCGGTGAGGCCGGAGTGCCGTTCTTCTCCATTTCCGGTTCCGACTTTGTCGAGATGTTCGTCGGCGTCGGTGCCAGCCGCGTGCGGGACCTTTTTGTCCAGGGTAAAAAGAACGCTCCCTGCATTATCTTCATCGACGAGATCGATGCCGTCGGCCGCCACCGTGGCGCCGGGCTCGGCGGCGGGCATGACGAGCGCGAGCAGACCCTGAACCAGCTGCTGGTGGAGATGGACGGTTTCGAGTCGAACGAAGGTGTCATCCTGATCGCGGCGACCAACCGTCCCGACGTCCTTGACCCGGCGCTTTTGCGCCCCGGGCGCTTCGATCGCCAGGTGGTCGTGCCGCGACCGGACATCAAGGGCCGCCTCAAGATTCTCACCGTCCATGCCCGCAAGGTGCAGATGGATTCCGCCGTCGACCTGGAGGTCATCGCGCGCGGCACTCCGGGCTTTTCCGGTGCCGATCTGGCCAACCTGATCAACGAGGCCGCCCTGCTGGCCGCCCGCGCCAACAAGAAGGCGGTCGACATGGACGACCTCGAGGCGGCCAAGGACAAGGTGATGATGGGCGCCGAACGCCGTTCCATGGTGATCACCGAGGAGGAAAAGAAGGTTACCGCCTATCACGAGGCCGGACACGCCCTGGTCGGTCTTTTCATCCCCGGCGCCGACCCGGTACACAAGGTTTCCATCATCCCGCGTGGCCGGGCCATGGGCGTCACCATGTACCTGCCCGAGGAAGAGAAGTACAACGAGACGAAAAATGGGCTCTATACCCGCATCTGTACCCTGCTGGGCGGCCGCATTGCCGAGGAACTGACCTTCGACAGCGTCACCTCGGGGGCCTCCAACGACCTTGAGCGTGCCACGGCCATCGCCCGCAAAATGGTGTGTGAGTGGGGCATGAGCGACAAGCTCGGACCGGTCACCTTCGGCGAGAAGGAGGGGGAGGTTTTCCTCGGCCGGGACATGGGGCATGTCAAGAACTACAGCGAGGCGACCGCCATCCAGATCGACGAGGAGATCCGCGCCATCGTGCAGACCTGCTACGAACGCACCCGCGCCCTGCTGCAGGAGCATCACGACGACCTGGTGAAGGTGGCCGAAGCGCTGCTGGAGCGTGAAAACCTCGACGGCAGCGAACTGCGTGAGATGGTCCTCGGTGGCGAAGGCGAAAAGGATGAGTCGGCCGTCGCCGAGGGTGGTACCGTTGCCCCCTCTGCCGGCAGCTGCCTGGAAGGGGATCGCCGAAGCGACGAGACGGGCGAGGATGCCTGACCCAGCCGTTCCCGTTCTCCTGCGCGGTGCCGGTTGCGCCCTGGTTCTTGACCGGCCGCGCATCATGGGCATCCTCAACGTCACGCCCGACTCCTTCTATGACGGAGGACGGCACGCCGGCCTCGACAGGGCTCTGCGCCGGGTCGAAGAGATGGTGGCTGAAGGGGCAGACCTGATCGATATCGGCGGTGAAAGCACCCGGCCCGGCTCGACGGGCGTCGACGCCGACGAGGAACTTGAACGGGTCCTGCCGGTGGTCGAAGCTGTTCGTGACCGGTTCGACATCCCGCTGTCGATCGACACGACCAAGGAGAAGGTCGCCGCCGGCTGCCTGGCTGCCGGGGCCCACTTCGTCAACGATATCAGCGGGCTTGAATTCGAACCCGAGCTGGTTCGGCCGGTCGTTGAACATGGCGCCGGACTCTTCCTGATGCATACCCCGGCCCGTCCCGAGGTAATGCAGCAGCACACCGGCTACGAGGATGTGGTCGGTCAGGTGTGTGCCTGCCTGAAGGCGGCGGCCGAGCGGGCCCGTCAGGCAGGTGTGGCCCGCGACCGTATCGCCGTCGATCCGGGGATCGGTTTCGGCAAGGACCTGCGGGGCAATCT